>JAICZO010000398.1 GCA_029057255.1 Muribaculaceae bacterium
CCGGTGTCGCGGAAGAACTCGCCGAGGGCAACGCCGGCGAAGGGAGCGAAGTAGCGCATCGCTGCCGACTCCGACGCTGTTGCGGCAACGACTACGGTATAGTCGAGGGCGCCGTGCTGGCGGAGGGTGTCGACCAGAGCTGCCACTGTCGATGCCTTCTGTCCGATAGCCACATAGATGCAGAATACGGGTTTGCCGGCTTCGTAGTCCTTGCGCTGGTTGATGATGGTGTCAATGGCGATTGCCGACTTACCGATCTGACGGTCGCCGATGATCAGCTCGCGCTGTCCGCGGCCGATGGGCACCATGGCGTCGATAGCTTTCAGACCGGTCTGGAGAGGCTGGGTCACGGGCTGACGGTAGATAACGCCGGGCGCCTTGCGCTCGAGGGGAAGGCGGATGAGGTCGCCGCTGATGGGGCCGCGGCCGTCGATGGGCTCGCCGAGGATGTTGATGACACGACCCAGCAAGCCTTCGCCTACGGGGATAGAGGCAATCTCGCCTGTGCGTCGCACGGTCATGTTTTCGGTGACCTTGTTGACTTCGTTGAGCAGGATGACTCCGACGTTGCTTTCCTCAAGGTTCATGGCCACGCCTTTAACGCCGTTCTCGAACTCTACAAGTTCGTTGGCGCCCACGTTGTCGAGGCCGTAGACGTGTGCGACACCGTCGCCTACTTCAAGGACAGTACCTACTTCTTCGAAGCTGACCTTGGAGTTGACGTTTTCGAGCTGCTGCTTCAATACTTCAGAAATCTCGCTGGGATTTATCATTTAATGTGCGTGAGCTTGCTGGTTGATAGTGATTGGAGTTGTGTGATATGTCCGGGCGGGCCGGAGCGGGGAGTGGTTGTCAGTCGACGAGCTGCAGGCGTATCTGCTTGAGGCGGTTGGCCACCGAGGCGTCGAGGCGCTCGGAGTTGACTGTCACGGTGAAACCGCCGATGAGCGACGGGTCGACCGTGTAGTCATATTCCATAGTGCCCTTGCCTATGTGTGCTGCGATGATGTCCTGAAGCCGTTTCTTCTCGGCATCGCCGAGGGGCGCTGCACTTGCCACGGCCACCTTGTAGATGTTGTGGCGGGTGCGGTAGAGGTCGATGAAGGCAAGTGCTATGTCTCGGGCTATGTCCAGGCGCCTGTTGTCGGCCAGCAGCTTGGTGAAGTCTGCGAATGTTGCGTCAGCGCCGTTCTTGCCGAAGCCTGCGGCCGTTTCGAGCAGCGACACCTTGTCGGCGACGGGCACGAAGGGGTTGGCCATAGTCGGCGCCAGCGAGTTGTTGGCGGCAAAAGCGGCTGCCAGCTTCTGCATAGTATCGTAGAGGCTGTCGTTGACGTTTCGTTGTTCGCCTACTTCGTAGAGCGCCTTGGCGTACCGGCGCGGGATCAGTCCTTTGTCCATAGATTTACTTCCGGTTCTTTTCTATCTCGTCGAGCATGGTATCGACAAGGGCGTTCTGCGCCTTGTCGTCCTGCATTTTTGTTTGCATGATTTTGCCTGCGATCTGTATGGCAAAATCACTGACTTGGTTGCGGAATTGTTGCTGGGCCTCTTTCTGCTGCTGCTGAATCTGGAGCTTTGCGTTGTCCATCACTTTCTGCGCTTCGATCTGTGCTGCGGAGCGAGCCTGCTCGATGATCTGAGTTTTCATCTTGTCGGCTTCGCGGAGCATGTCGGCCTGCTGGCGACGGGCGTCGTTGAGGTAAGATTCGGCCTCCTGGCGGGCGTTGTCAAGTTGTTCCTTGGCGGCCTGCGCGTATTCCACACCCTTGTCGATAAGTTCGGCACGGTCGTCGACACCCTTGAGGATGGCGGGCCAGGCAAATTTCCACAGTATGAGGAAAAGGATGCCGAAGGCCACGAACATCCAGAATATCAGACCGAAATCGGGAGTGAACAGTTCCATTTATAACAGCTCGGAGACAGATTAGAGGAAGAGCGACAGAGCGCAGACAATCACTGCGAAGAGGGCCACACCTTCGACGAGGGCGGCGATCACGATCATGTTGCTTCGGATGTCGCCGGATGCTTCGGGCTGACGTGCGATGGCTTCCATTGCCGACGAACCGATCTTGCCGATACCGATACCGGCGCCGATTGCTGCGATTGCTGCGCCGAAGGAGGCGCCGAGTCCCAGGACGGGAGCGATTTCTGCTAAAAGTCCAAACATAATTCTTTGTTTTTTAGTATGTTTATTTTAATTATTATGATTATCAGATGAGTGTTTCTTCTATTTCCTTACCGATGTTGTGCTCTTTCTCGGCTTCGTGCTTCTCGTGCTCCTGTTCGTTGGCAAGGCCGATGAAGATGGTCGAGAGCATGGTGAAGACGTAGGCCTGGATGAAGCTCACAAGGACGTCGATGAGGAGCATGAAGATTGAGAAGAAGAGCGATACTACTGTCGTCGCGCCGCCGGCCACGGGGCTGAGGGCGGAGAAGATGAAGATAAGCAGTGTCAGTGTTATCACAATCATGTGACCGCCCATCATGTTGGCGAAAAGACGCACTGTGAGCGCCGCGGGCTTGGTGAACATGCCGAAAATCTCGATAACGGGCATGATCGGAAGCGGGAACTTCAGCCACAGGGGCACATCAGGCCAGAGTATCTCTTTCCAGTAGTGTTTGTTGGCGAAGAGGTTGGTGGCCAGGAAGGTGAAGACCGACAGCACGAGTGTGACCGCGATGTTGCCGGTGAGGTTGGCGCCGCCGGGGAATATCACTATCAGGCCGAGCAGGTTCATCAGAAGGATGAAGAAGAAGGCCGTCAGCAGATAGGGGGCGAACTTGCGTGCGTTGGGGCCGAGGATGGGCTTGATGGCGCCGTCGTAGACAAAGGTCACGCATACTTCAACGGCTCCGAGGCCTTTGCGGGGTGCCTTGTAGGGGTGCTTGCGCATGAATGATGCGAGCCAGAGCATGACGCCAGCCACGATGAGCAGCGTGATGAAGAGGGCACATACATTCTTGGTGATGGAGAAGTCCCAGGGGCGTACTTCCTTGCCGTCTACAATCTCGACGACTTTGCCGCGGTATGCGCTGTCTTCGCCGCCGATGCGGAAGGTGCAGTCGCCGTCGGTCCATGTCTGACCGCCGGTGATTCTTGCCGATGAGAAGCAATGCAGACCGTCGGTGCCGAAAACTATTACGGGCAGGGGGATGCGGTGATGGTGGTCGAAGGGTACTTCCCAGCCGTATCCGTCGCCGAGGTGTTCGAAGATTATCTCCTTGGGGTTGATTTTCTTCGTGGCGCTGTCGGCTTCGGCATGCTCCGACGAAGCAGCGGCAAAGGGTGCTGCTACTGCTATGAGCATGGCAAGAAGTATGAGTCTTATTCGGGTCATGGCGGGCTTATCAATAAACACAGACAGATATTACATTATTGTCGACATCGACGATGCCTCCGGTAATGTCGGATTCGAGCATG
>JAICZO010000399.1 GCA_029057255.1 Muribaculaceae bacterium
GCAACGGCACCATCACCATAAACAAGCGCCCCCTCAACGTATACTTCCCCTCGTCGATTCTTCAGTATATCGTTAAGCAGCCCCTCACAACCCTCGAAGTCGCTGACAAATACGACATCCACGTTAACCTCGACGGCGGCGGTTACAAAGGCCAGGCTGAGGCTCTCCGTCTCGGTATCGCCCGCGCTCTCGTCAAAATCAACCCCGAGGACAAGTCTGTACTCCGCAAGCACGGCTTCATGACTCGCGACCCCCGTGCCGTCGAGCGTAAAAAGCCCGGTCAGCCCAAAGCACGCAAGCGCTTCCAGTTCTCAAAGCGTTAATACGCTTCCCTATACGGCAGGCCGCCTGACAACAGACGGCCAAGCCGACAAGTGTTTAGTATCTAAACCGCGTCGATGGACCTGCGTTCCCTACCCCGCGGTTGCATAATCCAAAAGAACGTAAACAAAACAAAACTACAAAAATGGCTAATCCCACATTTGAACAGCTCCTCGAAGCAGGTTGCCACTTCGGTCACCTCAAGCGTAAATGGAACCCCGCAATGGCACCCTACATCTTCATGGAGCGCAACGGTATCCACATAATCGACCTCTATAAGACCGAAGCCAAGCTCGCCGAAGCAGCTAATATCCTCCGCTCTATGGCTAAGCAGGGCAAGAAGGTCCTCTTCGTCGCTACTAAAAAACAGGCCAAACAAGTTATCGCTGACCTCGCTTCGTCGATCGGTATGCCCTACGTGATCGAACGCTGGCCCGGCGGTATGCTCACCAACTTCCCCACAATCCGCAAGGCTGTGCGCAAGATGACAACCATCGACAAGATGAGCAAGGACGGCACATTCGACAACCTCTCTAAGCGCGAACGCCTCCAGATCACACGCCAGCGAGCCAAACTCGAGAAGACCCTCGGCTCTATCGCCGACCTCAACCGTCTTCCCTCCGCTCTCTTCGTGGTAGACGTACTCAAAGAGCGCATCGCAGTTGCTGAAGCAAACCGTCTCGGCATCCCCGTCTTCGCTATGGTTGACACCAACAGCGACCCCTCGACTGTTGACTACATCATCCCCGCTAACGACGACGCATCAAAGTCTATCGAGCTCATCGCCGGCACCCTCGTGGCTGCTATGGCAGAAGGCCTCGAAGAACGCAAAGCTGAAAAGCTCGACAACGAAGCAGCTGAAGCTCAGGCCGAAGGCGCAGCTCCCCGCCGCGAACGCAGTCGCGTAC
>JAICZO010000004.1 GCA_029057255.1 Muribaculaceae bacterium
CCACGGGTTCGTTGTCGTTGCAGCTGATGGCTATGTTTTAGGGCATATACATTATCATCCACTGGCGGTGTATTGGTGCCGCGTTGTCGCCGTAGTTCCACACACCGACGCGGGTGCCGGCAGAGCTGCCCTCACCCTCGAGGTCAAAGCCCTTGCTCTCGTCGCTGTTGAGGATGCGGTAGAAAAGGTCGTCGACAGGCTTGATGACAAACTCCTGGCCATCGGCAGCCTCACTCTTAGCCGTGAGCATATACTCGTTAGCGTTCTCGGTGATGGTCAGACCGTTATCGTTGGTGATGACATGGCCTTTGCCCTGCTCTTTGAGGGTCCACACCTGCGCCTTGGTGATGCCTATCTCGGTCACGCTCACGCCACCGGCATCGGCACAGAGGGCGAGATTGGCGGCGTTTCGGGGAGTTATGAGGCACTTCTTGCCCGCTACAACGCCTTTATCGGTATTGTCGGCGACGGTGACGGGGATGATGAAGGTGACGATGCTCAGAGGATTGAGTCTGAAGCTGAGCTTGCCGTTCTCGACAGTGTAGGCAGTCATGTCGGCAAGGTCGCTGCTTTCATCGGTGAGATATGCCTTGATGCCGTTGCCTGCCGAAGCAAACATCGACAGGTCGGCCACATGGTCGACGTCGAGCTGGCTGGCGTTGACAACGACGAGCACCATCTCGTCACGCTCGGGATTGATGGCGGCGAGAGTGCGCGAGTCGAACGATGTCAGGATAGTGTATCCCTCCTTGATAAAGCGGCTGAAGTGGCTGCGCACCGAGTAGTTCTTGACCTTGTGGTAGAGGCCGTCCTTGAAGCTGTCGGCCTTGACCAGACACCACTGGTCGTTGTTCTCCTCGATATACTGCCAGTCGATCCATGCCGAAGGCATGATGTACCGCATGTCGTTGATAAGTTTCTGAGCAAGGTTGAGATTGCCGGTGATGCCGGAGCCGCCCTGCCCTACTTCGCTCATCCACAGAGGCATGCCAGCTTCACGACAGAGGGCGCTGAGCTTGGCGCGCGAGCTGTTGTCGACGGTGTAAGTGTGGGTGTTCCACTGCCCTACCATGTCGAGGATACCGGCCTTGCGGTATTCTTCGAAGTCCTTCACCGACTGGGCCACCGATGTCTCGTCGGCAGCGGAGATGACGGTCGACAGGCCCGACTCCTTGAGGATGGGATAGAGAACCTTGATGAATGCTATCTGCGAGCTTACATCGAAGTGACAGCCTTCCTGGCCGCCGTTCTTGCCCCAGTAGCTTGTCATAGGCTCGTTGAAGGGGTCGAGAGTGCGGAACTCGATGTCGTACTCATCCTTATAGTGCTTGCAGACGTCGACGAGATAGTGTGCGAACTCCTCGTAGTACTCGGGCTTGAGATTGTCCTTCGACGAAGGCGAGTTGCCCGACACGCAGCCGCTGTATGTCATGTAGTAGGGACACGAGTTGCTGAAAGCCTCGAAGACTGCATCGGGGCGTTTCTCCTTGATTTTGAGCATAATCTTGCGCTGAGCCTCGTCGCGGGTCCAGATATACGGACCGTCGGACGAGTCCTTGAAACCTTCCATCTCGGCTCTCAGACCCTTGCCGCGACCCATATGGTGCTCGTCGCAGTTCTTGTTCTCGGGGTCGTCGCCGCCGCCGATGTTATAGCGGAAGAAACGGAAGTTGAGGCCCTGCGGGTCGACAAGCCAGTCGATGATTTCGTCGATTTTCTCGTCGCTCCACTTGCCGCACATATTTGCCCACCAGCACAGCGACACACCCCAGCCGTCGAAGAGCTGACGCTCGGCATGCGGGTTGATGATGTACTTCACCAGTTCGGTGTCAGGCTCAGCCTTGGGGTCGGTCGAGAAGAACCAGTAGTGACGGCTGTCGTCGCCGCTCTTGTCGAGGAACGCTGTCGAGCCTTCATTAGGGCTGTCGGTGCCGAGGAACTTGCCGTTGCTCTTGCATTTGATTTTGACAAACACCTTGCCGACCTCCACGATCGAGAACTTGGATCTGTCGCTGACAGCACCGTCGACAAACTTGGCGCTATAAGCTCCATCGAGAGTGAGGAGCTTGCCGTCGGGGAGAGCTATCGTATAGTAGCCGTCGTCGGTGGGCGAGAATGTGAGCATCTTGGGGCTGGCGATAGTACCTGCCTTGATGATAGCCTTGCCGTCGTTGCTCTTGGCAAGATGATGACCGCTCGAGTGCATCAGGAAGTAATCAGTAGGTGCCGTGATTTCGTACGCGGCCATAACAGCCGGAAACAGGAAAAGCATTACGGCCAAAACACATCTGAAGATATTGTTTTTCATTGGTCTATTATAAAGGTTTTTAAGAATTTTATCCGGAACAGAGGCGCCGTTTTCTGCGCTAATTTTTTAGCAGTGACAAAGTTAATGATTTTCCTACATATATCACAAATATTTACCTGTCAAAAAAATGACTGCGGCCGGAAAGATGTGCTCTCCGGCCGCAGTTATCATGCTATGTGTGTCGATAGTTTATCTTACGACAGTCTTGGCGACGCGTACCTTGCCGTCGGGCATGGTGGCGCGGACGATGACGGCCTTGCCGGCGACGGGCGCGGCAGGACGGCCGTTGAGATCGAAGTACTCTACTTCAGCAGCGCCCGAGACTATTATCTCGTAGATGCCGCTCACACCGAAGTCGATGGGAGCGAGACCGGGAACGGCTGCATACTCCTTCTCCATGCCTGCGGGGCACTGACCCTTACAGCCTGAGGCTATGCCCTCGAAGGCATCGGCAGCCACTTCGGGAGCTGTCTTGGACGAGAAGATGACAGTCTCAAGCATTGAGCAGCCGGCGAATGCCTTGCTGCCGATCTTTGCCAGTGAGGCGCTGAAGCTTACTGCAGAGAGTTCGGTACATCCGGCAAAGGCTTCTTCGCGAATCTCGAGCAAGCCATCAGGTACTGTTACCGATATGATGTTGGCGTTGCCCTTGAAAGCGGCATTGCCCACTGCGATAACCTGGTATGTGACACCGTCATAGGTCACCAGCTCGGGAACCTTGATGAGCATATCATTGCCGAGGTACTGCTTCACTGACAGCGATTCCTTGTCCTCGATGAAGAAGACGTAGTTGTCGGCGGTAAACTCGGTGTAGGGAGGACGGGGCACCGACACTACCACGGGAGAGCTGAGGGGCGCCTCAACACCTTCGTAGATAGCCTTGACGTTGATGTTGTAAGCTTTCTTGTGTTCTTCGGCCTGGAATACCCAGGGCGAGGTCACGGTGCCTACGCTCTTGCCGTCGACAAATCCTTCGAAGCTCTTCACCTGTGCGTACTCGGCGGAGGGGTCGCTCCATGTGAGGGTTGCTGTGCAGGCTTCGCTGTCGTACTCTACGTCGATGGCGCCCACGGGCTTGTAGTCGACGAGTTTCACACAGTCGAGCAGGACGGCGTCATAGTCGCCTGCGAAGTCGACAGTGAAGAGGATATATGTCATGTCGCTTGTTTCGGTAAGAGGCATAACCGCTGTCTTCCAGCCCTCTTCTGTGGCTGTGGCGTAGTTTACAGTGCCGAGCGGGGCGAACGCTGTTCCGTCGGACGAAGCCGAAACCTTGATGCTGATGCTCTTGCCGGGGAGCGCATAGTACATGAACGAGAGCGCGGGGTTGACTGCATCCTTGGTGTCGATCTTGAACGACTTCATGGTGCATGACTGCTCGCCGGATGGTGCGTAGAGGAAGTATATCGAGAACATGCCTGTGCCCTCGGCGGGTTCTACAGTCTTGGAGGCGTAAGCATAGTTCTCGGCAGCTTCCATATAGAGATAGTAGTATCCTGCCTCTGTGTTCCACACGCGGTTCTCGCCACCGTCGAAGGTCTCGACGAAAGGCAGCTTGTATGCCGGGCCGACGATAAACTTGTTTTCATAAGAGTTGTTGGCCTGAGAGGTGCCGCCTACGCCCATGTCGTTCTCGGCCTGTACTTCGTAGCGCACCTTGCGGGGCATCGACAGGTCGGTACCGTAGTCAGTGTATTCGGTCTCCTTGATTTTCGAAGCGATAAGCTCGCGCTCGTTCTCGCCGCGACCCCATACGCGGAACACATTATATACAGTGTTCTCGGGCTTGATAGTGCCGTAGTTCACACCGTCGACGGGAGCTTTCCATGTGATTTTGACACCATTGCCCTCTTCAACCGCGTTGACGGGATAGGGCGAGCGGGGCACATCATAGCCTACGAATACGTCGGGGAGAGTGTACGACGAAATGCCGAAATCGGTAACGCCCTTGATGATATACTTGTTGACACTGTTTTCAACAGGATTCTCGTCGGTGTAAGAGAAGGGCTCGCCGTTGACAGTGTTGTTGACCGTACCGATGAGCACGCTCTCGTTGGTGCTCCTGTTTGTGACACGGTAGACTTCTATCCTGTCGACGTTTACGGGGAGCTTCTCGGCAGGATAAGTCGCTGTCTGGTCGGGCACTATACCTGATATGAGCACGCTGTACTTTCCGTCTTCGTTGACAAAGGCTGCCTTGGTGGTGTTGTAATCGAACGAGAACTTGATGCC
Source organism: Muribaculaceae bacterium (assembly GCA_029057255.1). GTDB lineage: Bacteria > Bacteroidota > Bacteroidia > Bacteroidales > Muribaculaceae > CAG-873. The sequence goes on from JAICZO010000004.1 coordinate 4,541, forward strand.
GGGCTCGAGAGTAGTGGAAAACGGCCAGGAAGCTTTATTGCCTTCAATGTCGGTATTGGCTTTGTATGTATATGTATAACCATACTGCCATGCGGGAGAGGCATCGTCGGTGAAAGTCTTTTCTTCACCGGGGCTCATAGCGTCGAATTTTGCCACGAGCACGTCTTCCTCGCCCAGTGCCGAGCACGAACGCATGATGCTGACGTTGATTCTGGTATCGGCAGGCAGGGCCGTCCAGCTATTGTCCTTATCCGGAGCTGTGACAGTTCCTACAATTTTACCACTGTTGTTCTCTACAGTGAACTTCATTGCTACAGATGCGCTGTTCGGGACAAGAGTCTCGGCATACACCGGTCTAACGCCTGCCAAAATGGCACATAAAAGCATTATAACCTTAGACAACTTTTTCAATCTATCCATACTTTACTTTATATATTTATAGAATTTATTCTTAATTTTATATGATTTTAAA
>JAICZO010000040.1 GCA_029057255.1 Muribaculaceae bacterium
CTTATATCCCGTCGACAAATCCCGACGGAACATCGGTCTACTACAATCAGTATAACTACAACGGCAGCCTGTCGGTAGGCAACGGTCTGAACGCCATCCTCAACTATGGCAAGCACTTCAACAAGGAGCGCAACCGCGAGTTCGTGGTCAAAAACGACATCGAGATTCAGCTGATGAAAGACTGGACTCTCAACGCCGACTACTCCTATCTGTTCCGCAACTACGAGTTCGACTCGCGCCGCGTGCCCGTGCCCTACTCGCAGTACGAGGGCGTCGTGTCGTGGATGGACCCCGCACAGGTGAGCCTTGCCCGCGACCAGTATACCCGCCGTCTCACCAGCCGCACCACGCAGATATACAACGTATTCACCACATACTCGCCCTCGTTCGGGAACCACAACATCAAGATCATGCTCGGCCTTAACGGCGAGATATACCGCAACAACTCGCTCAAAGCCGAGCGCTACGACCTGCTGAGCACGGAGCTGAGCAGCTTCAACCTGGCCACGGGCGAGATACCGTCGCTTACCGAAGACCTCCAGAATGCCGTGACCCGCGGATACTTCGGCCGCATCAACTATGACTACGCCGGCAAATACCTCTTCGAAGTGTCAGGCCGCTACGACGGCTCATCACGCTTCGCGAGCAATCACCGCTGGGGTTTCTTCCCCTCGGCATCGGCCGGATGGCGTATGGGACAGGAGAAATTCTGGGAGCCGATACGCTCGTGGTGGTCCGACGCAAAGATACGTGTGTCGGTAGGCTCGCTCGGCAACCAGCAGGTAGGATACTACGACTATATCCAGACCATCAACACCGCCAACAAGAACTCGTCGGTGACTATCGACGGTCAGACACAGCTCTCCTACGCCACAGAAAGCGCACCCGTGGCAGGCGACCTCACATGGGAGAAAGTCACAACCTACGACGTGGGTCTCGACCTGGCGTTCCTCAACAACCGCCTGCGCCTGAACAGCGACGTATACATCCGCGATACCCACGACATGCTCACCAACGGCGTATCGCTCCCCGCGGTCTACGGCGCGAGCGTGCCCAAGGCCAACTGCGCCAATCTGCGCACCAAAGGATGGGAGCTGGCCGTATACTGGGACGACAGCTTCAACCTCCTCGACTCGCCCTTCAAGTACTCGGTAAGTGCCGGCGTGGGTGACTATGTATCCAAAATCACAAAATTCGACAACCCCAACAGACTGCTCACCGACTACTACGAAGGCATGACCCTCGGCGAGCTGTGGGGCTACCACATCGACGGACTCTTCGCCTCCGACGAAGCCGCCGCAGCATATGACGTCGACCAAAGCTCGGTCAACTCCGACATCATGGTGGCAGGTCCCTCGAAGGGTCTGCACGGCGGCGACCTCATCTACTCCGACCTCGACGGTGACAAAGTGATATCAATCGGCGACAACACTGCCGACAACCCCGGCGACCGCCGCATCATAGGCAATACCCTCCCCCGATATAACTACAACTTCCGCCTCGGCTTTGAATGGAAAGGCATCGACGTGTCGGCATTCTTCCAGGGCGTGGGGCGCCGCAACTGGTACCCCAACGTGGAAGCAACGACATTCTGGGGGCCGTACTCGCGCCCGTATCAGGGCTTCATCGCCTCCGACTTCCTCAGCAACGTATGGACCGAAGACAACCCCGACGCATACTTCCCCCGCTGGCGCGGCTATGAAGCCCTCGGAGCCACAAACCAGCTCGGCCCGGCCAACGACCGGTATATGCAGAACCTCGCATACCTGCGTCTGAAAAACCTCACCGTCGGCTACACCATCCCCGTGCTGCCCAAGGTCTTCAACGAGCTCCGCGTATACTTCTCGGGCGAGAATCTTCTGTACTGGTCGCCCTTCAGAAAGCACTGCCGCACCATCGACCCCGAAACGGCGGCTACGATCGCCACCGGCAACAACTACGGCTTTGCAAAGACCTTCACATTCGGCCTGAATGTAGTATTCTAACCAACAACACCCTGACAACAAATGAAGAACTGTCATAAAATATTCGCCGCCATAGCGCTCGGCCTTATGTCGCTGACAAGCTGCACAGAGCTTGACCAGTTCCCCGAGGACAAGCTCAACCCGAGCGTGTTCTTCCACACAGCCACCGAGCTCGAACTCTACACCAACCAGTTCTACTCGCTCATGCCGTCGGTGTCGGCCGACTACAACTGGTACCTTGAGCAGGGAGAGCACATCGTCACTCCCGTCATGGACCGTGCCATCCTCGGACAGCGCATCGTCCCGACCGACGCCTCGGAAGTGGGATGGAACTGGGGCAGCCTGCGCAAAATCAACTACTATCTGCAGAACTCTGACAAGTGTCCCGACGAGCGTGCCCGCGACCGCTACGACGGTGTCGCATACTTCTTCCGCGCTTACTTCTACTTCAATATGCTCACCCGCTTCGGCGAGCTGCCCTGGTACGACCAGCCTCTGGCATCCGATCAGGACCAGCTCCTCAGCAAGCCCCGCGACTCCCGCGAGGTAATCATGGGACACATCATCGAGGATGTCGACAGAGCAATCGCCCTCCTGCCCGCCGACCGCACGACATACACCGTGAACCGCTGGACAGCTCTCGCGCTCAAATCGCGTGCATGCCTCTTCGAAGGCACCTTCAGAAAATACCATGACGGCGACCCGTTCAACCCCGCATCTCTGCCCTGGGAAGAACTCCTCCGCCTCGGTGCCGAAGCATCGAAGACACTCTTCGAGAAGGGCGGCTACTCCCTCTACAGCGAAGGCGACGAGCCTTACCGCGACCTCTTCGCAACCCTCGACGCCCGCGAGTGCGAGTACATATGGGCGCGCCGCTGCAGCGAGCAGGTCACTATCAAGAACAACGCCAACGGCTGGGCCAACACCCGCGCCGTAGGTTTCACCAAGCGCTTCGTCAACCTCTACCTCAACGCCGACGGCAGCCGCTTCACCGACCGCCCCGGTTATGAGACCATGCAGTATGTCGAGGAGTGCACCGGCCGCGACCCGCGCATGTCGCAGACTGTATACTGCCCGGGCTACGTCCAGAAAGGCGACGACAGATCGTACCCCACAGACCTCTCGCGCTGCCCCACCGGATACAAGTACATCAAGTATGTGATGGACGTCAAGTACAACATCTGGGACGGCTCTCTGGTGCCACTGCCGATATTCCGTCTGGCCGAGGCATATCTCAACTACGCAGAGTGTATGGCCGAACTCGGTACAATCAGCCAGAACGACCTCGACATCTCTGTCAACAAGCTGCGCACCCGAGCCGGTATGCCGGCAATGAACCTCGCAGACGCCAACGCCAATCCCGACCCCTATATGCTCAGCGACAAGACAGGCTATCCCAACGTGACCCGCAGCAGCTGCACCGGCGTCATCCTCGAGATACGCCGCGAACGCCTCATCGAGCTTGTACTCGAGGGACTCCACTACAACGACATACTCCGCTGGCGCGAAGGCAAGGTGTACGAGCACTCGTTCCTCGGCCAGTACTTCCCCGGCGAAGGCAAGTATGACCTCACCGGCGACGGCCGCGCCAACGTGGCACTGTACACCGACAAGCGTCCGTCGGGTCTCGGCCTTACCTTCCTCAAGATCGGCACCGACATAATCCTCAGCGACGGCGACTCGGGCTACATGCTCGTGCATGGCGACGAAGCCCTGCGCCGCACATGGAACGAGGAGCGCGACTATCTCTATGCCCTCCCCATCAACGAACGCCTCCTCACCGGCGGTGCCCTGACACAGAACCCCGGCTGGAACGACGGCCTCAACTTCTGATAAACAGACATTACAATCAATCAACGCATGCGGGGGTGTCACCGCACCGCCCGCATGCACAAAAAAACACTCATAAATCTTATATTCTATGAAAAAATCAGCTACTCGCCTCGCCCTGCTCGCCTCTATTCTCGCAGCAGGTTCGGCCAATGCCGAGAACTACTTCTTCAGCGTAAACGGTGCCGGTGACCAGGACGGCACATCTTGGGAAAACGCAGCCCCCGGCGACTATCTTGCCAGCACTGTGGCAGGCCTCAACCCCGGCGACTGTGTCTACATCCAGGGCGGCACATACCTCCCCGACCGCAACACGGGTCTCTGGGATATTCCTCAGGGCGTGACCATCGTCGGCGGTTTCGGCACCGATATGAAAGGTACTGAAACAGCTATCACATACCCCACAGCCACCGAGACTGTCTTCACCGCCGACATCGACGGCGACGGCAAGGGCGACAACGGCCAGCGTGCTTTCATCGTCATCGCCAACGAGCTCACCGACGGCTGGAAGGGCGACAAGACATGGCAGAACTATCAGAAAGTCTCCATCTCGGGCGTAACAATACGCGACGCCTACTATACGGGCGAATCCACCTATAAAGGCTCTGCCCTCTTCGCCGTGCAGGCCAACGTCGAGTTCAACTACGTCAAATTCATCGACAACGTCACCACCGTCGGCGGCGGCGTGGTATGCTGTCAGGGCAGCCATGTAGTGTTCCGCGACTGCACATGGCGCAACAACAAGGGCACCAACGCAGGCGCAGCCCTCATAGCACGTCAGCACAACGGCGGCTCGTCCGAGGCTGAGACTCGCCGCGGCATCACCATCATCGACCGCTGCGAATTTACCGACAACACCGTTGCAGAGCCTGACAACTCAAGCGTGGCTCGCTACGGCGGCGCAATAGCCCTTGCCGACTGGGCCGGAACCATGTACATCAACAACACTTCGGTGACCGGATCGCACATCTCGTGGGCGGGCGCCATGGGTCGTTTCGGTACAGGCACCACACTCTACTCCACCAACAACACCTTCTATGACTGCACCTGCAGCTACGACGTCCGTCACAGCGGTTCGATCATCTCTATGGGCGACAAGTCGCACCTCTATGCCCTCAACACCATTTCGGTCAACCCCGTCGACGGTTTCGAAGGCATGCTCGCATCGAACTTCATACAGACCGACCTCTGCACCTTCGACACCAAGGGCTACAACGTGTGGGGCTCGACCTTCAACAACTCCTCGACTCCCTACGCCGCTACCGACAATGTCAGCAAGGACAACACTACCGCAGTGGTGTTCGGCACCAATGAGGCCAAGGAAGTGAACGGCACACGCGTTATCGCTCCTCTGGAGAGCTTCCGCGGCGTAGTCCTCGCCGATATCGAAGCTGCCGCCGCTGCCTGGGACATGCCCGCCGACATCGACGTCACCGTCGACCAGACCGGTGCCAAGCGCCCCGCATCGACAGTCCCCGGCGCATACGACATCCTTGCCACCAAGGCTCCTGCCGGCATAGTGTCGGTTGCCGACAACACATCGGCCTTCACCCTCAAGGCTCTCGGCGCAGGCCGCTATATGGTTGCCGGAGCCGAAGGCACAGCCTCTGTCTTCGATCTCAGCGGCCGCAAGGTTCTTGAAGCCAATGTAGCTGACGGCGACGTGCTCGACCTCTCGGTTCTCGCCGGTGGCGTCTGCATCGTCAACGCAGGCCGCAAGAGCGTGAAAGTCGCTTTCTAAAGAATTAGCATACAGCTGAATATCACCCACAAAGGGCCGGTGTGCCCAGGTGCGCCTACACCTTGCACCCGGCCCTTTTCATATCTTGCAACAATGAAAAAAGCATATTTCTTACTTGCCTCGGCTCTCGTGGGAGTTGCGTCGGCCGGCGCCGCAGAGCAGTTCTTCAGCCCCGAAGGTGCAGGCAGCAAGGACGGCACGTCATGGGAGAATGCGGCTGACGGCTCTACCCTCGCCGCAAAGGTCAAGGCCGCCAAGGCCGGAGACGGGTTCTACCTCCGCGCCGGCACCTACACTCCGGGGACGCTCACTGTGCCCGCGGGCGTGAGCATCAGAGGCGGATACGGCGAAGCCTACTCCGGGACTGAAACGCATATCGCCTACCCCTCGCCCGACGAAACCATACTCAGCGCCGACACTGACGGCAACGGTGTGGGCGACAACGCGGCAAAGGCGTTCATCACCCTCAGCTATTCGGCCCTGCCGTCCAACAGCGAGGCCGTCGTTCTTGCCGGCCTTACCGTGCGCGACGCCGTCTACACCGGCACTTCAAACTATGCCGGCTCGGCTGTGTACGGCAAGAACGCCAACGCCGAGTTCGACCACGTCAGGTTCATCGCCAACTCGCGCAATACCGGCGGCGGTGCGGTGACGCTCCTGGCGTCGCAGACTTATTTTCACGA
>JAICZO010000400.1 GCA_029057255.1 Muribaculaceae bacterium
TCGTCGGCAGCGGCAGAGGGGTATAAGAGACAGCTCCCATCAAGATTGTCATCAAGTCGCACGGCGAGAATATCGCCAATCTCGACGGCATCGAGATTACTTTCGACGCCGAATCGGGCGATGCCGCCGGCGTGAACCTCAACTCCGCCCAGTCGCTCAAGCTCAACGACATCAAGATACAGATACGAGGCGGCATAACAGTTGACCTCCGCAGCGACGACTAACAGAATATCCACCGCATAACACAGACCAATCATGAAACTTACGAAAACTGTCATACTCGGCCTTGCGGCAGGATGCGCTCTGTCAGCAACGGCGCAGGAAGCTCCCCGCACGGCTTACTTCCTCGACGGCTACACGTACCGCCACGAGCTTAACCCCGCTTTCATGGGCGACCGCAACTATGTGTCTATTCCCGTTATGGCCAACATCGACCTGTCGCTCTTCTCCAACGTCGGCGTCAACACCTTCATCTTCAAGAACCCCGAGTACGGCATCAACAACAACTACAAGCTCACCACCTTCATGAGCTCGAACATCGGTGCCGATGAGTTCCTCAGCAAGCTGAAGAATAACAACCACCTCAACGGTAACTTCGACTTCACCCTCCTCTCGACCGGCTTCCGCGCTTTCGGCGGCTTCAACACCATCACCATAGGCGCGCACGCCGATATGGGCGCCAACCTCCCCAAAGACTTCTTCAAGTTCATGAAGCTCGGCCAGGACGGCGATGTCACCAACTATAACTTCAAGAACATCAAGCTCAACGCTACGGCTCTCGGCGAAATCGCCCTCGGACACAGCCGCGAAGTGACCGAGAACCTCACCGTCGGCGCCAAGCTGAAGTTCCTCCTCGGCATCGGCAACATAACAGGCCACATCACCAACATGGACGTGCGTCTGAGCCATAACCAGTGGCACATCAAGGCTGCCGGCGAAGTGCAGATGGCAGCAGGCAGCGGTCTCTACGTGCCCACCAATCAGGAGTCCGGCAAGGAGCCCGCAGGCTCGAAGGAAGCCGACCTTATTGACTGGAACAACATCGACTATGACAAATTCGGCCTCGCGGGCTTCGGCCTCGGTGTCGACCTCGGCGCGACATACCAGCTGCTCCCCGACCTGCAGGTGTCGGCTGCCATCAACGACTTCGGTTTCGTAAACTGGAACCATGCCACAACAGGTGTAACCGGCAAGGACGAATGGGTGTTCAACGGTTTTCAGAACATTGCCGTGAAGGATGACCAGAACGACTACGACAACCTCAAGCTGTCGGAACAGCTCGACCAGCAGTGGGACAAAATCCAGGAAGTCATCAACATTCACCGCGACAAGTCGGACGGCAGCTACACCAAGATGCTCAACGCCACTATCCGCCTCGGTGCCGAATACAAGATGCCCTTCTACGACGGTCTCTCGGCAGGTTTCCTTTTCTCAAGCCACTTAGCCGGATGCCAGTCATGGACTGAAGGCCGGTTCTACGCCAATATCAAGCCCGCACGCTGGTTCGGCGCGTCGGTCAACTATGGCGCGTCGACCTACGGCAACTCCTTCGGCTGGATGATCAACTTCAGCCCCAAGGGCTTCAACTTCTTCATCGGCAG
>JAICZO010000401.1 GCA_029057255.1 Muribaculaceae bacterium
CGTCAGGCTCTACCGGCGTGCCGAAGGAGATACGTCTTCTCAAGGCCGACATGCGCGCGTCGGCCGAAGCCACCAATGCTTTTTTCGGGATAGGCCGGGAGTCGGTGCTCGCGCTGCCGCTGTCGGAGGGATACATCGCGGGCAAGATGATGGCTGTGCGTGCCGATATTTCGGGAGCGCGGCTGCTTGAGCTGCCTGTCTCCAACCGCATATGCCTGACCGAACGTGTCGACCTGCTTGCCGTCGTGCCCTCGCAGCTCGACAGCCTTATTTCCGAGCCGTGCCCGCAGCTTGTCGGCAATCTGCTCATCGGCGGCGGGGCGCCCGATGCGGCGAAGTGTGCGGCTCTCGTCGGCCTCGGCTACCGCGTGTACATCAGCTATGGCATGACAGAGACCTGCAGCCATGTGGCACTCGCCCGCGGTGATGACCCCGACAGGGTGTTCCATGCCATGCCCGGCATAAGCTTCGGGAATCTTCCCGACGGGCGTCTTGCCATCCGATGCCCGCGCTATTCGTTCGGCTATCTCGAGACCAACGACCTTGCCGAGGTGCTTACTCCGGCGTCGTTCCGCTGGCGCGGACGTGCCGACGGCGTCATCAACAGCGGCGGCATAAAATATGTGCCGGAGGAGCTTGAGAGGGTGTACGCGCCCGCTCTCGAGGGCGTGCGCTACTATGTCAGCTCGGTCAAGGATGCCCGATGGGGGCAGGCTGTGGCACTTGTCGCAGAGATGCCGGCGGCTGACATGGCGGATGTCATGCGCCGTCTCGAGTCGGTCGTCGGCGACCGCCGCCGTCTGCCCAAACATATATTTGCCGTCGAGTCCCTGCCCGAGGCCTCCAACGGCAAGATACGGCGTCTCCCTCCCGACGAGCTGAAAAAATAAGCGCGACTGAGCCAGCCGCGCTTATCCGTATAGTCTGTAGGACTTTATTACATGTTCATACCGCCGTCGACCTGGATGACCTGACCGGTCACATAGCTCGACATGTCAGAGGCGAGGAATGTTGCAACATTTGCGATGTCTTCGACCTGACCGCCGCGACGCAGAGGAATTTTCTTAGCCCACTCTTCGCGAACTGCATCGGGCAGCTGTGCTGTCATTGCAGTCTCGATGAAGCCGGGAGCGATAGCGTTGGCACGGATGCCGCGCGAGCCCACTTCCTGAGCGATAGACTTGGCCAGAGCGATGAGGCCTGCCTTTGAAGCGGCGTAGTTTGACTGGCCTGCGTTGCCGTGAACACCGACAACCGACGCCATGTTGATGATAGAGCCGCTGCGCTGACGCATCATCACGGGGAGTGTTGCGTTGATGAAGTTGAATGAGCTCTTGAGGTTGAAGGCGATTACGGCGTCCCACTGCTGCTCGGTCATGCGCATCATGAGGCCGTCTTTGGTGATACCGGCGTTGTTTACGAGGATATCAATGCGGCCGAAGTCCTCGATAACCTGAGCGACAACTTCCTTTGTCTGGTTGAAGTCTGCGGCGTTGGAGGCATAGCCTTTGGCCTTGACACCGCAGGCGGCGATTTCTTCTTCGGTAGCCTTACCGTTCTCGTCGATTACGAGGTCGGTGAAAGCGATGTTGGCGCCTTCCTGGGCGAAACGCAGAGCAAGGGCCTTGCCGATGCCGCGGGCCGCACCTGTGATGAGGGCGGTTTTTCCTTCGAGTAATTTCATAGCTTACTACTGTTCAATTTTTAAAACTGGTGCAAAATTAGCAAAAAATGCCGAACTGACCGAAAAAATGAGTAAATTTGCGCTGTCATTCTAAAATATGTCTCTGCTTTTATGTTGTTTTACCGCATATATCAGTTCTTTATTGCCATCCCTATTCTTCTTGTGGTGACCATTGTCGCAGCTCTGTCAACCATTCTCGGCAGCATGCTCGGTTTCAGCCGCAGCATGGGGTACTGGCCCGGCCATATCTGGGCGCGCATATTCTGCTTCGTCTCGTTTGTGAGGGTCAAGGTATCGGGCCGTGAGAATATCGACGCGCGTACGTCGTATGTCTTTGTCGCCAATCATCAGGGTGCCTACGACATCTTCTCGATCTACGGCTACCTCGGTCACAACTTCCGCTGGATGATGAAGAAAGGTCTGATGAAGATACCCCTGGTGGGCTACAGCTGCAAGGCGTCGGGCCATATTCTGGTCGATAACTCGACACCCTCGGCCACGCGCACGACGATGGCTACCGCCAAGAAGCAGCTCTCGGGCGGCATGTCGGTTGTCGTTTTCCCCGAAGGAGCGCGTACTACCGACGGCCGGATGCACCCCTTCCGCCGCGGAGCCTACTCGCTTGCTATGGAGTTCGGGCTGCCCGTTGTGCCTGTCACCATCGACGGCGCCTACAAGGTGCTCCCCCGAGGCTCGTTGCTGCCGCGCCCGGGTGTCATCAGACTCACTATACACAAGCCCATTCATGCTCCCGAAGGCGGCCGCCACGAGCTTGCGACGCTTATGGAGCAGTCTTACAAGGCCATAGAGTCGGCTCTGCCCGGCCAAGCCTGACAAGTACGTAACATCTGAATAATAACGCCGGGCGGCACGCTTGTTGAAGGCAGTGCCGCCCGGTGTACTGTATAATGCGTTATTTCAGGCAAGATGTGCCGCGGCCTCGGAGAGCAGCTCCGACAGGCCGGGGTGCGCGCTGACGGTGTTGTAGGCGAGTCTGCCGACAGTGTAGCCGGCGTCGATAGCCACCGCGGCTTCGGCGATAAGGTCGGCCGCATGTGCTCCGACGGCCTGACAGCCGACGATGGTGCCGTCGGCACGCGCCACGAGCTTGACGACGCCTTCGGTATGTCCTGCGGCGAGAGCCTTGGCGTTGGAGCCGTAGGGCACCGATGCCGACAGAAGACCGTCCTCGGCAGCGGCGTTGAGTCCGACAATAGCGCACTCGGGCACGGTGAAGACCACGCCCGGCACCACGCCTGTCGACGCCGCCTTGCCGGTGACGATGCGTGCCTGGGCCTCGGCGGCGTGTGCGAGCATGCACTTGCCGTTGACATCGCCGATGGCATAGATGCCTTCGGCGGTAGTGCTGTACGAGTCATCGGTTTTTATGAAGCCGCGTTCGGTCAGTTCGACTCCGGCGCTTTCGAGGCCGTCGGGTAGAACGGGGCGACGTCCGACGGCGCTTATCACAAGGTCGGCCTCGACGGCCGCTTCCTTGCCCTTTGCCTCGTAGGTCACCGTCCGGTCGTGCGACACGGATGTCACGCGCGCTCCGGTAATGATCCTGATGCCTCGTTTGCCAAGATATGTGCGCAGACGCTTGGCCACGGCAGTGTCGAAACCCGGCAGTATCTCGCGGCAGAACTCGAGCACTGTCACGCTCTTGCCGTATGCCGCTATTAGCGAGGCGAACTCCAGGCCGATGACGCCGCCTCCAATGATGGCCATAGACCTGGGCAGAGTCTC
>JAICZO010000402.1 GCA_029057255.1 Muribaculaceae bacterium
CGACATGGGTGGCATACGTCAGTGGTGGGAGGAAAACCGCGACAAGACCCAGCAGTTCTTCAACGAAGTGCTGCACGAGCGTGGTGCGGCTCCCTTCTTTGCCGAGCCGTGGATCTGCGACCGCATCATCGACCTGCACCTTATGTCGCCCTCGATGCTCTGCATCCTGCCGCTGCAGGACTGGCTCTCAATCGACGGCTCTCTGCGCCGCGAGAACCCGCTGGAAGAGCAGATCAACGTTCCCGCCAACCCGCGCCACTACTGGCGCTACCGCATGCACCTCACCATCGAGGAGCTGCACGCGCACACCGAGTTCAACAGCTATCTGCATGAAAAAATCACACATGCAGGACGCTGAAGCAGCATAACAACCCCCAATCATCGCCGGAGCGTGCCCTCAGACAGCACGCCCCGGCGCCTTTTCGCAAAACACATCCTTTCATGCAATGAGAGCCGCCTGGAAAATATTTCGTGCAATCATGTCGGTACTGCTGTTATTGGCAGTGCTGCTGCCGTCATCGGTCTATGTGCTGCTCTCACTCAATCCCGTTCAGGAAAAAATACGCAGTATCGCCGCCGGCGAACTGTCGAAGACTCTCGGTGCCGACCTCTCGATCGGACGAGTGATAATACACCCCTTCAACCGTCTGTCAATCAGCGACGTGTCTCTCGCTCTCGAGAACGACACCGTGGCAAGCGTCTCGAACGTCAGCGCCGGCTTCGAGCTGTACCACTTCCTGCGCACCGGCGAGCTGGTCATCGACTACGCCCTCGTCGACGGTGCCCGCTTCCATGTGTGCCGCGACTCTGTCGGCGCACCGCTCAACATCCAGCCGCTGATTGACCATCTGCGCTCCGACAAGCCCAAGCGCGAGAAAGCTTTCGAGCTGAAAATCAACACCGTGATTCTGCGCAACGGCTCGCTGTCGTACGACATCAACTCTGCCGCACTACCCGACTCCGGCCGTTTCTGCCCCTCGCATATCGCTGTCGAGAACCTTGCCGTCAACGCCTTCATCCCGCGCATCAGCAACAGCCGCTACCAGGTACACATCGACCATATATCATTCGACGAGCGCAGCGGCTTCGCGCTCAAGGCTCTCCAGGGCAAGGCCGACTTCGGCGCCGACGGCGCAAGGCTCTATGACTTCTCGCTCGACCTGCCCGAGTCTCATATCGCCCTGAAACCTATCGAGATAGAATTCAACGGCTTCAACGACATCAAGGCCGCTCTCCGGCGCGACATCGTCAGCGTCTCGACGTCGGGCGACAACTATATCTATCCGCCTGACTTCAAGGCTTTCGTGCCCATGCTTGCCGACATCTCGAGGCACTTCGACATTGATCTGGACGCACGAGGCAATATGACATCGGTCGACCTGCGTTCGTTTGCCCTGCGCGATGCCGACGGAACATCACTCTCTCTGGCCGCCACAGGTCTTGCCCGCAGCATCGACGACAAGTCGGAGCTGAACTACGACCTTACCGGAGCTACGATACTCATCGACGGCCGACAAGTGTCATCGCTCCTGCGCAACACTCTGAAAAAGAAACCATACGATATCATACGCTCGATTGAAGACCTGCACTGCTCGGTCACCGCAAGCGGCACGCTCGAGAGCGGCTCCGTAAGATTCTCGGCCGACGGCACTCCGGGCATTGCCGACTTCGAGGGCAGCTACCGCCGCTACGGCCGCTCGACGGCGCTCGACGGCGCACTGACAGCCGAGGGCGTCGACCTCAACCTGCTGACAGGCGTCGACATGCTCGGCAAGCTCAGCGCCACTGTCGACGGCAAAGCCACCGTAGGCCCGAAGCCCGCCGCCGACATCGCGCTGAAGGTATCGCAGCTCGACTTCCACGGCCACACCTTCTCCGACATCTCTGCCGAGGCTGTGATTGACGGCCGCGAGCGCGCAGAGCTTGACATCTCGGTCAACGATTCCGCAGCCAAGCTACTCGCATACGCCTTCTACGACAAGAACGATGACACTCACACCGTCCGTGCCACTGCCGTGGCCTCGGACATAGACCTCAACACCCTCGGATTCGACAAGCGTCATCCCGGATACCGTCTCGGCGCGAAGCTTAACGTCGCACTCGGCGGCACATCCGTCGACGATGTCGCCGGCACGGCGCAGATTTTCGACATAAGGTGGCTTGACGAATCCCGGAACGGACTGCGTGTCAATAAAATGGACATCACCCTCAACCCCGACGACAATCCCGCGTCGATTACGGTTGACTCCGACTTCCTGAAAGGCTCCGTGACAGGCAAATACGCGTTCACGTCGATAGCCGGACAACTCCGATCTATGGCCGGAGTCTTTGTCCCGGCGCTGTTCGATGACGGACTGCCGACACTCGCATCCGCAAAGCGCGTGACATCGCGTAAGAAAAAGCACGAGCCGGAGCCTCTGCCCAACGTGTTCAACTTCGACTTCACGGTGCTGCCCTCCCAGAGCATCACATCGTTCCTCGGCCTCCCCGTCCACGTGCTCTATGACGTCGACATTACAGGCAATGTGGACTCGGAGCGCGGCCTGGCCAACGTCAACATCAGCGCCCCCTATCTGCAGCAAGGCAACAAACTGGTAGAGCACACCGACATATTCGCCCATCTCGACACCCTGCAGCGCGAAAGCTCTGTATACCTCACAACACAGTTCCCGACAAAGAAAGGCGACCTGGCGGTGGCTTCGCTCATAAAGGCCGAGAACAACCGCTTCGACACTCACATCGACTGGACTATAGAGCGTGCCATACCTCTCAACGGCACCATCGGCTTCTCCACCCTGCTCCGCTCACGCCCCGGCAAAAAAGAAGGCGAGACATTCCCCCTTGACGCACACATCGTGTTCAATCCCGGCACGGTGAACTTCGGCGACGAGGTCTGGAAGATTCTCCGCTCGCACATCGACATCGCGCCCGAGCGCCTGGCCGTAAGCGGCTTCGGACTCGACGCCGGCACACAGAGCATTGCCGTCAACGGCGTCGTCAGCGCCTCCGACACCGACTCGCTCGCCATAGCGCTGCGACAGGTGGCGCTGCTGCCCATCTTCGAGACCCTCGAGATTGACAAGGCTCTGATAGGCGGCCGTGCCACGGGCACCTTCACAGCCCGCAACCTGCTTGGCTCCGAGCCAGAGCTTGTATGCCCCCGCCTGCACGTCGACTCGATAGGCTACCAGCGCTGCACCATAGGCGACGCCGACATACTTGCCGGATGGAACAACAGCGCGCGCTCGTTCTACCTCGACGCCGACATCACCGGCCTCGAAGGCCGCAAGTCGCATATCGTCGGTGACATATTCCCGCTGTCGGAGGCTCTTGACATCAAATTCGCTGCCGACAGCGTGCCCGTCGGATTCCTCAAACCCTTCATGTCGGCTTTCACATCCGACATCAGCGGCCGTGCCAGCGGCAACTGCCGCCTCTTCGGCACATTCAAGGAGATAGACCTCGAGGGCGACATCATGGCCGACAATGTCAAGCTGAAGATTGACTTCACAGGCACATCATATATCGCCACCGACAGCATACACATCCGTCCGGGACGTATAGCCCTCGACAACATCACCATCCGCGACACCGAGGGGCACACCGCCCGCCTCAACGGCCTTGTGGAGCATAAGTTCTTCAAGGAGCCGACGTTCCGCTTCGACATAACCAACGCCTACAACCTGCTGAGCTACAACGTCACGGCACGCGACAACCCCGACTGGTACGGCACCATCTACGGCAACGGCGGAGCTTCTATATCGGGCTACCCCGGAGTGGTGAGCATTAACGTCGCCATGTCGACGGCGCCGCGCTCCAACTTCACCTTCGTCCTCTCTGACCGCCTCGATGCCGAGGACTACTCTTTCATAACCTTCCGCGACGTCACACCCGACTCCCTCAAGGTCGCCGAAGTCGAGATTGACGATACCCCGGAGGCCGTCAAGGAATTCAAGCGACGCGCCGACATTGCCGTCGACGAGCCTTCGCAGTACAACATGGACATCCGCGTCGACGTCACAAAGGATGCCGACATGACACTCGTCATGGACCCCGCCGGAGGCGATGCCATAAAGGCGCACGGCGACGGCAACCTGCATCTGGCATACCGCTCGGCCAACAACGACCTCAACATATGGGGCAAGTATGTGCTTACCGACGGCAGCTACCGCTTCACTCTGCAGGACATCATCATCAAAGACTTCACCATCAAGGAAGGCAGCGAGATACAGTTCGACGGCGACCCCTACGGCGTCAAGACCAAGCTGCAGGCATACTATGCCACCAACGCCAACCTCAGCGACCTTGACGAGTCGTTCCTCCAGGACAAGGAAGTGGCGCGCACAAACGTGCCCGTGCACGCGCTCATGAACGTATCCGGCGACATACGCCAGCCAAGCATCGACTTCGACCTCGAGTTCCCGACACTGACGCAGGACACCTACCGCAAGGTGCGGAGCATCGTCAGCACATCCGACATGATGAACCGACAGATAATATATCTGCTGGCCCTCAACCGATTCTACACGCCCGACTATATGGCGTCGACCACCAAAGGCAGCGAGCTGTTCTCCGTGGCCTCGTCGACAATCTCGAGCCAGCTCGGCAATATGCTCGGCAAGCTCTCCGACAACTGGAGCATAGCCCCGAACCTGCGAAGCGACCGCGGCGACTTCTCCGACGTCGAGGTCGACGTTGCCCTGTCGAGCCGACTGCTGAACAACCGTCTCATATTCAACGGCAACTTCGGATACCGCGACAAGACCCTCAACTCCAACCAGTTTATCGGCGACTTCGACATCGAGTATCTGCTCAACAAGCGCGGCTCATGGCGCCTCAAGGCCTACAACCGCTACAACGACCGCAACTACTACCTGCGCAGCGCACAGACAACGCAGGGCCTCGGCATCATGTTCCGCCGCGACTTCGACTCGTTCCTATCCTTCCTGCGCCGCAAAAAGAAAAAAGAGTGACTTCACTTTTTTCTGTCACCGATTTTTTGAGAGGCTTCTTGCACAAATCATTCTTTATTCTTACTTTTGAGCCTCACAACACCTCTGTGACATGAAATAAATCATACTCCACTCCGGCAT
>JAICZO010000403.1 GCA_029057255.1 Muribaculaceae bacterium
CACGAGCACCTTGCGGGCGTCGGCGGCAGCGTCGATAAGGTCAGCCTCAAGCGACTTGCGAGCCAGCGCCTTGTTCAGCTCGGGCATGTCGGCGGCGTCGATAGAGTCGGACAGCGCTTCGAATCGGCTGATGATGTGGTCGACATACTCTTGCTCGCTCACGCCGTAATCGCAGAACTCGCCCATGTATATGTTGAAGCTGTAGTACGGGTATTGCGAGGCGGAAGCTGCGGCGGCTGACAGCTGACCGTAGATACCGTCGGAGTAGCTGTACCTGCGCTTCGGGACGTTATCGAAGGAGTTGTTGTCGAGCACAAGCGTATTGAAGATGCCGCTGTACGACATGTCGACATAGAGGTCGATGCTCTCGCTCGGGCTGACATAGGCCTGGCCGTTGAGGGGAGTGTCGCCGAGACTCATCACGAATATTTCGACCGGGCCGAGGATACGTCCCTTCCACACGGCGTTGCCGCAGCTGTCGACGGTCAGGTCGGGGCAGTAGCTCACCTGTCCGCTGATGCCGTTGTAGTAGTACTTGAGCTTGTCGCCCATCTCGGGGCGGTAGCCCACAAGGTGGATGTTGAC
This sequence comes from Muribaculaceae bacterium, assembly GCA_029057255.1. GTDB lineage: Bacteria > Bacteroidota > Bacteroidia > Bacteroidales > Muribaculaceae > CAG-873. The sequence continues at coordinate 586 of JAICZO010000403.1, forward strand.
TGTGGCCGAGTCTAAGGCGAGATTAGGCTCGGGGAGTACGGTCTCGGTATACTGCTTGCGAAGCTTCTTCGGTATGGCCGCAAGGTGGGCGTCGGGGTCGTAATCACCGCCCAGCCAGATGCCGTAGATGTTGCCGTCGTTCTCTCGCCCGATATAGTCGATGGCTCTGACATCCGACGGTATGGCGGGGTAGGTGAGCGAGAAGTGGACAACGCCCGAGTCGGGCATGAAGTAGTGCTCGCCCAGCGGTATGCCGTCGGCACTAATCATAGGATAGCTCTTGCCGTCAGCCTCGATGCAGGAGCCTGAGTCAATCTGTATCCACCAGTTCGGGCGGTAGCGTGCCACAAAGTGGAGTACGGTCGACGAGTCGGTCAGCTCCACCTTCTCCACGCCGGTGAAGGTGCAGGTGGCAATCATGACTTCGGGGCGCTCGACGGTGCCCCTGTTCGAGAAACTGTCGCATGCTCCGGCCGCTAAAAGCAGCGCGAGTCCTGCGGCGGCAGGCAGTATCTGTTTCATTGTGCTTATG
>JAICZO010000404.1 GCA_029057255.1 Muribaculaceae bacterium
GTATTGTGGTGTGCTGAGAATCGAATATTTCAATCTCGGTAAAGAGTGTGCCCGGAGAATGCAAATCTCGCTCGGTGTCGGAGAGCGAGAAACTGAGCAATCCGGTCGTCGTGCCGAAGAAAACGGTGTCGCCGCGGCGGGCGGCGGCGTTGTTGGTGTACGACATCGGCAGGCGCGAGTCATTCTTGCGCACGAGCGTACCGTTTGCGCGCATATATTTGTAGAGGCCGCCTTCGGTGCCTACCCACAGGTTGTTGTCATCGTCGGGTATCATCGAGCGCATGCGCTCCTTGCCGAACTGGTCCTGCGTGAACACCCTGACTTCGTTGTTGTTGCGGGTGTCGATTGAGCATACGCCCTTGCTGCCGAGGTCGGCCCATACGACGCCCATCGGGTCGATGCCGATGAATTCCACCTGATGCCCGGGCAGAAGGGCGCCGCCTGTCGTGGGGCTGTCGGAGAAGCGCTCCACCACGCGTCGGGTGCGTTTGTCGATTTGCAGTATGCCCTTGAAGCGCGTCCCTACCCACATGAAGTTGCCGTAGTTGATTATCGACATGGTCATTATGTTGTCGCAACCCTCGACCGGGGTGAACTTCTTGTTGACCTTGTTGAACACATGCAGGGCGCGTCCGCCGACCCACAGGTTGCCTTTGTCGTCCTCTGCCAGCACCCACAGCTTGTTGCCCGGCTCGTAGCCGGTGTCGATGCGGTAGTTTGTTATGTTGTGTGTGGCAAGGTCGAGAGCCGACAGACCGCCGGAATATACTGCCGCCCAGAGTGTTGTGCCGTCGTTGACGAGCGACACCACGTTGTTGCCGGGCAGATCCGAGTTGCTGCTGTTGAAGTTTTTGGAGCGTCCGGTAGCCTTGTCATAGATGTCGATGCCGCCGCCGTCGAGACCGATGTATATCTTGTTGTCGGCCGGAGCTATCGCCGTCACGATGTCGTATGACAGCGAGCCGGATGCTATATTGTTGACAGTGTATGAGTTAAGCTCCTGCGACAGCAGACACAGGCCGTGTCGGTAAGTGCCGCACCATATGTTCCCGCGGCTGTCGGCGTAGACGGTGTATATTGCGTCGGCGGGCAGCGACGAGTTCTTGGGCGTATAGTTGACCGTGCGGCCGTCGCTGTCGATGGCGAAGAGGCCTTTGCCGTCCGATGCCATATATAATGTACCGTCGGCGTTAGTGGCGCACATGAGGCCGTCGGTGACGTGCATGTCGCCCGCGGGTATCAGCGTGCCGGCGCTCTCGTCGATGCGGTAAGCGTCAGTATGATAGCCGATTCCGCCGCCTGCTATCACTATTCCCGTCACCGTGTCGCAGTGCAGGTTCATGTTGTTGTCGAATATGGCCTTGCGGCTGTAGTGCATCAGCTCGCGCTCGCCGTCCGACGACAGCAGTGTTATGCCTTCGTCCGACAGCGCTAATATGCGGCCGCGCGTATAGGGCGTGAGGTCGGCATATGTCCTTGTCAGAGGCTTGGGCATGGTGCGGAAGAAGTTCTGCGTGCCGTCGTTCTCCGACATCTTGCGCTCCAGCCGCATCAGGTCGCCGCCCGAGGTGAGGGCGAAGACGTGGTCGCCGCGCTTTATAAGCCGGCTGATGCGGGTGTTGAGCGGAGCGGTGTCGCCCGCCGATGTCAATACCTTGGATGGCAGGAAGTTGCTGTCGGAGTAGCGGAGGAAGTCCACGCCGGCATCCGATGCCACCCATATGCCGTTCTCGTCGGGCAGCAGCGAGCGCACCATGTTGTTTGACAGCGAGGGGCTGTTGTCGCGGTGTCGGAATGTGACGATGTTCTTGCCGTCGTATCGGGCCAGGCCGTTCCATGTGGCCACCCAGAGGAAGCCGAATCGGTCTTCTGCGATGTCGTTGACAGAGTTGTCGGGCAGCCCCGCGCCTGTGTTTATCACCTTGAAGTATGTCGTGGCGGGCGGCGGCACGTTTGCAGTGGCGTGCCGTGGCACGAAGAGTGCCGTCAGCAGAAGCATGGCGGCTGCAAGATGCAGAGAGAGAGTGGTTGTTTTGTCCATCGCAGTAAAAAAAGGGCGTTTTTTCGTTCGCTGTGCAAAAATACGAATTTTCACCCGACAAAACAATAACGACAGTCAAGAAAAGGTAAAAATTCGTAATTATGGGTGTTAAATTCGGAAAAATGAGGTTTTACACCCTGTTTTTCGTCGTTTTTTTGGTTAAATACGAAAAACGACCGTTTTTGTACGAGAGTCGTACCCTTGCAAAATGTCTGCAAATTGTAATTTTGTGCACCAAATGTTATACGACTGACACCGAATATCTAAAACCATTCGTTATCATTCCGAATATTTACTAAAAAATCCTTACGAAGACATCTTTATACATTATTAAATAAGACCAAACCTGAAATTAACCAATTTCTCACATTTCATATTCTACCATGAAATATCATTACCTTAATTTTTACGCTCGACTGCTGGCGCTTGCTGCAGTTGGCTTCGCCTTGCCCGGCATGTATGTGTCGGCGGCCGACGCGCCGGTTCCGCAGGTGGCCACCGCAAACGCTTCAGTGACGGGTACCGTCTACGACGAAATGGGCGAACCCGCTATCGGTGCTTCTGTAAAATGCAAAGAAAACGCCTCTCTGTCGGTGGTTACTGACATTGACGGCAATTTTGCTATCCGCACCAACAAACCCGTAACCCTGGAGATTTCCTACATCGGTTATCAGACCCAGGCTGTCAAGGCTACTCCCGGAGTGCCTGTACAGGTTACACTCAAGCCCGAAAATAACGCCCTCAACGAAGTCGTTGTCGTCGGTTTCGGTACTCAGAAGAAGGTAAACCTTACCGGTTCGGTAGGTATGGCTTCCTCTAAAGAAATTGCAGGACGTCCCGTGCAGAGCACTGCTGCAGCTCTCCAGGGTGTGATCCCCGGCCTCAACATCTCGAACTCGACTTCGGGTGGTGAGCTCAACGCTTCAAAGCAGATCAACGTCCGCGGTATGACTACCATCGGTGAAGGTTCAAACGGCTCGCCCCTCATCCTCATCGACGGTATGGAAGGTGACCTCAACGCCATCAACCCCAACGACATCGAGAACATCTCCGTCCTCAAGGACGCCGCCTCGTCGTCGATCTACGGTTCGCGTGCCCCCTTCGGTGTAATCCTTATTACTACCAAGAGCGGTTCTGAAGGTCACTCGCAGATCCACTACAACAACTCTTTCCGCTTCAACCAGCCTCTTACCCCCATGCAGATGATGGACTCCTGGGAGTACATCAACTACCTCAACGACGTTGCCGGCTACACCAACCCCGGTAAGCAGGAGTTCAACAATGACTTCGTTGAACAGGCCTGGGCTTACTACACCGGCGAAAGCGACAACTTCATCTACGAGAACAAGTGGGACGGTACAAGCCGTCGCTGGGGTACCGGCGAGTGCGGCGGTACTTTCGCCAACGTTAACTGGCGCGACGAGCTCTACAAGAACACAGCGTTCGCTCAGGAACACAACGTAACCCTCACAGGCGGTAACAACAAGGTTACCTACTATGTCAGCGGTAACTTCCTCGATCAGGACGGCTTCCTCAAGTACGGTAACGACACCTACGAGCGCTACTCGCTCATGGGCAAGCTCTCCGGTCAGCTCTACAAGTGGCTCAACGTGCAGTACACAGGCCGCTGGGTGCGCACCGACTACTCGCGTCCTACCATCATGTCAGGCGGTTTCTACGAGAAGGTGATCCGTCGTCTTCCCCCGACAAACCCCAAGTATGACCCCAACGGTTACATCGCTGCCGACTACAACTACATCGAGCACCTCACTAACGGTGGCCGTCACGACGAGCAGAACGACGTATTCACCAACCAGGTCAAGGTGACAATCACTCCCCTCAAGGGCTGGAACATCATCGGTGAGTTCAACGCACGTGTCAACAACGACTGGACACACCAGGACAGCAAGCCCGTTTACGCTCACGACGCCGACGACCTCGAAGGCCTCAGCCACGAGACAGTGCACCTCGCATTCGACTCGGGCAAGAACTCGAGCGTATCGGAGTACAGCTACCGCTCTACCTACCTCAACTACAACGCCTACACCGACTACAGCTTCAGCGTAAACGAAGTCAACAACTTCAAGGCTATGCTCGGTTTCCAGGCTGAGGACTTCAAATATCGCAAAGTGAACGCATGGCGCGACAACATGCTCGTTGAAGACCTCCCCGTCCTCGACCTCACTACAAGCTCTGACAGCTACGGCCTCGGCGGCGAAAAGCAGGCTTGGCGTACAACAGGTTTCTTCGGTCGTATCAACTATGACTACGACAGCAAGTACCTCGTCGAAGTCAACCTCCGCTACGACGGTACATCGCGCTTCCGTCGCAACCACCGCTGGGTATGGTCGCCCTCTGTTTCTGTGGGTTGGAACATCGACCGCGAAAACTTCTGGGAAAGCATCCGCCCCGTGGTGCCCAGCCTGAAGCTCCGCGCATCTTACGGTCAGCTCGCCAACCAGAACACCAGCAGCTGGTATCCCACATACCGCACTTTAGGTGTCTACAACCAGGGCTCCAACTGGCTCGTGAACGGCCTCAAGCCCAACACCGCAACATTCCCCGCCCTCATCGCACAGTCGCTGACATGGGAGAAAATCCGCAACACCAACGTCGGTGTCGACTTCTCGCTCCTGCGCTACCGCCTCACCGGTTCGTTCGACTACTTCTGGCGTGACAACCACGACATGGTAGGCCCCGCAGTTACATACCCCGCAGTCCTCGGTGCTTCTGTACCTTCCGAGAACTCACTCTCGCTCCGCACTTACGGTTGGGAACTCCAGGTAGGCTGGCAGGATCAGATCAACGGCTTCGTTTACTCTGCCAAGCTTAACCTCTCTGACGACCAGACAAAGATTACCAAGTACCCCAACGCCGAGCGCTACCTCGACAAATACATCGCAGGTGAGCTCGTAGGCAACATCTACGGTCTTACTACCATCGGCGTTGCCCGCGACGACCAGGAGATGGCTGACCACCTCGCAAACGTCAACCAGGATCAGATCGGCTCCAACTGGATGGGCGGTGACATCATGTACGAGGATATCAACAATGACGGCGTCATCACTAAGGGCAAGACCCTCGACGACCTCGGTGACCTCAAGAAAATCGGTAACAGCACCCCCCGCCTCCGCATCGGCCTCAACCTCTATGCTCAGTGGAAGGGTATCGACGTGACCGCTTTCTTCCAGGGTGTCGGCAAGCGTGACTACTACTTCAACCCCTACGGCGGTCAGGGTACCGGCGGCAAGGGTGCAGTATTCTGGGGCGCTACAACAGGTGGCCGCTGGGAATCGATCTTCCTCAAAGATCACCTCGACTACTGGCGTGACGAAAACAGCCGCCTCGGCGAAAACCGCGACGCTTACTACGCACGTCCCATCTACTACACAAACAAGAACCGCGAGACTCAGACCCGCTATCTCCAGAACGCTGCTTACCTCCGTCTGAAGAACCTCCAGGTGGGTTACACTCTCCCCAAGGAAATCACTCAGAAATTCTTCGTGCAGAACCTCCGCATCTTCTTCTCGGGCGAAAACCTCTGCACCTGGACAAAGATGTCGAAGGTTATCGACCCCGAGTCGCTTGAAGTTTCGTCGATGAAGTCAGGCTCGTCCTACCCCATCGCCCGCACTTACTCCTTCGGCCTCACGATCGACATCTAATATTACAGACCTTAATTTCTCATTAGAATACAATGAAATCCAAATATAACAAAATTGCAGGTCTTGCTGGTGCTGTGGCCGTCTGCTTCGGTCTGGCCGGATGCGACGATTACCTCGACATCACGCCCCCCTCGCAGGTG
>JAICZO010000405.1 GCA_029057255.1 Muribaculaceae bacterium
GCATACAGTTCCTCGATATGCTCGAGTGTGAACCGCCTTGAGATTCCGAGCGAGACCGTAATCTGTCGCGGAGTGCAGTTCATGGCGCATATGTCGGAGAAGTTGACTACTGCAGCCTTGTATCCGAGATGCTTCAGGGGCACGTATGTGAGGTCGAAGTGTACGTTCTCGAGCAGCATGTCGGTTGTGACGAGGATGTCGGTTTCGGCCGGGTAGTTGAGCACAGCGGCGTCGTCGCCGACGGCGTATGCGGTCGAAGCGTTGACGGCGGTGAGGCCTTCGGTGAGCCGGTCAATCAGCCCGAACTCGCCGAGCTGTGATATTTCAGTCTGTTTTTCTGACATATATTTTATATTGTCGGTGTTGATGTCTTGAAACTGTTACAAAAAAATGACTTCAGACCCGGCGTTTCGTCGGCCGCGGGTCTGAAGTCTGTGCTGTGGTCAGGCTCAGCAGCGCTCTACCATCGACTTGACGATGGCTTCGACTGTGGGCTGCGCCTTGATGGCTGCTTTCTGCACTTCTTCGTGCGAGGGCACTTCGGTGATGTCCTTGCCACCGAGGTCGGTGATGACCGAGATGCCGAAGACGCGCATGTCGGCGTGACGTGCTACGATAACTTCGGGCACGGTGCTCATGCCTACGGCGTCGCCGCCGATGACGCGGAAGTACTCATACTCTGCCGGAGTCTCGAATGTGGGACCTGTTGTGCCGACATATACGCCGTGCATCAGGCGGAGGCCCTTCTCGGCAGCGATGCTGTCGGCCAGGGCAACGAGCTTCTTGTCATAAGGCTCTGTCATGGCGGGGAAGCGGGGGCCGAGTTCCTCGTAGTTCTTGCCGCGGAGGGGATTCTCGGGGAAGAGGTTGATGTGGTCGGTGATGACCATAACGTCGCCCACGACAAACTCCTTGTTCATGCCGCCGGCGGCGTTTGATACGAAGAGAGTCTCGACGCCGAGTTCCTTGAAGACGCGCACGGGGAAGGTGACAGTCTTCATGTCATAACCCTCGTAGTAGTGGAAGCGGCCTTGCATGGCGATGACGCGCTTTCCGCCCATCGTTCCGAAGATGAGGTTTCCGCTGTGACCCTGAACGGTCGACACGGGGAAGTTGGGAATTTCAGAGTAGGGGATATATTGCTTGTCTTCGATATGTTCGACAAGGTTTCCCAGTCCGGTTCCGAGGATTATGGCAAGCTTGGGCATCTCGCCTTTGGCCTGCGCGCGCAGGAAGTCGGCTGTCTGTTTGATTTTTTCGAGCATAGATAATAGTAGTTTTATGTTGTTACATTGAGATAAACGCGACGCGGGCGGGAGATGTTCCGGCGGCGTTTGTCTTATTTCTTTGCGATGGCGCGGTTGCGCAGTATTTTCTCGATAGCTTCCTCGAGCGGCGGCTCGCCGAGCGGGGTGTCGAACTCCACTTCTATCGGCAGGAAGTATGACACTGCTTTCAGCTCGTGCGGGAAGTAGGGGTTTGCGGCGAGCCGGACGGCGTCTTTCTCCGTTGTGACGATTATCCGCTGGCTGCCTTTGAGCTGTTTGTATCGCTCGAGCAGGTATTCGATATCTTTCTTTGTGTATTGGTGATGATCGGCGAAAATGTCGACCTTGACTTTTGCACCGAAGCTCTTGAGGTGTCTGATGAACGGGCGCGGGTTGCCTATGCCGGCGATGGCAAGGATGGAGTCGCCCGAGGTGAGCCAGTCGAGGTAGGGCACCGCTGTGGCCACGTCGGGGAAAACAGGCTGCAGCGGGCGGTAGGTGTAGTGAGAGAAGAAGAGGTGCTGCGACGGGAAGAGGTCGTAGTCGTTTATGACGCTGCGGTAGTCGAAGGGCTTGAGGCCGTGCGGGCACTTGGCGACAATGACCATGTCGGCGCGGTTTATGCCGCGGGCGGGTTCGCGCAGACGGCCGTATGGCAGCATGTGGTCTTCCGACACGGGGTGGTTGTACTCCGTGATGACTATCGACACGGCGGGCTTGACATACCGGTGCTGGAAGGCGTCGTCGAGTATTATCATCTCTATCGACGGGTCGAGGCGCATGAGCTCGCGGATGCCGAAGACGCGGTCCTCGCATACGGCGACAGCCACTTCGCCTTTGAATTTATGATAGATCTGATATGACTCGTCGCCGATGTCGCGGGGTGTCGACGTGCGTCCGGCCATGATGAAACCTTTGGTGTTGCGGCGGTATCCGCGGCTCAGGACGGCCACGCGGCGGCTGCGGCGAAAAGCGTTGACGAGATACTCGACGTGCGGGGTCTTGCCCGTGCCGCCTACGGCGAGGTTGCCTACGGTGACGACGGGGACGTCGAACTCCACTTCCTTGAGCAGCTTCCAGTCGAAGAACTTATTGCGCATATAGGTAATGCCGCCGTACAGTTTCGAGCACGGGAGCAATACAATCTTGGCGAGCCAGGAGCGCTGTTTCATCGTCGGTCAGTCGGGGGTGTATGTCACTCTATGATAATCTCTTCCATGCGAGCCTGAATGGGGTTCATCGAGCGCAGGCGCTTGATGAAGTACAGGGTCTCCATAGTCTCGGTGTCGAAGGGTGCTTCCATGTCGAGGCTGCCCGATTCGCGGAGAATCTTTTCCCAGAGTTTTTCTTCGGTGTTGGGGTAGCGGACGACATGCGACGGGTCCATGTCGAGGTTCTCGGCGATGGCTTCGATAGTGGCGCCGAGAGAGCCGAGATAGTCGACCAGACCAAGCTCGAGAGCGCGGCCGCCGGTCCATACGCGACCTTCGGCGATTGCCTTGACAGAGTCCTGCGACATGCCGCGGCCTTCAGCCACACGCGATGTGAAGAGGTCGTAGATATTGTCGACGCTGCGCTGCATCGCTGCGTGCTGGGCGGGTGTCATGCCCTGTGCGATGCCGATGCCGGCGGCGTTGGGGTTGGTCTCGACAGTGCTGAAGTTTACGCCGAACTTGTCGGTAATGAGTCCCGAAGCGTCGGGTATCATGCCGAAGACGCCGATTGAGCCTGTGAGGGTGGTGCGGTCGGCGAAGATGGTGTCGGCACCGCAGCTGATGTAGTAGCCGCCCGATGCCGCATAGTCGCCCATCGACACATAGAGCGGTTTGCCCTTGCTCTTGAAGTACTGCAGAGCTTCCCATATCTGC
>JAICZO010000406.1 GCA_029057255.1 Muribaculaceae bacterium
CGAGGAATTCGAGAACTGCTGGGAGCCGGTGCACCACCACTATCTCAAAGCCACACGCGACGCTGTCGACGAGAACTACTTCCCCGACCTCACCGACAAGGACAACGCACGACGCTGGATTACGGAGCGCCCCGACGCTTACTGCAACACCGCCGACGCCGACATCCTCGGGCAGGTGCTCAACAACTACGACCAGGAGACTCAGGACTTCTACCGCTGGACGGTGACCTACACCCAGGACGAGCTGTCAGCCCTCATCAAAGAGCGCTCGGGCATAGACTTCGGCCTCATACGCGCACTTGTGCCCGTCGAGCGCGGCACATCGGGACGCCTCGTGCGCCTGCGCATCGAAGGCACCCTCCGCACCATGACAATCGGCAAGGAGCTGGAGATAAGACGCACACTGTCGACCTCGCACCTCTACTCGTCGGCCTTCGTCGTCGATGCCGCCGACAATGACAGCCGCGGCGTGCCCGCCTCGTTCACGCTCCGCGGAGCCGGATGGGGGCACGGAGTTGGCCTCTGCCAGATAGGTGCCGCAGTCATGGGCGCCCGCGGATGCAGCTTCCGCGACATCCTGGCGCACTACTTCCCCGGCTCCGTGGCAGAGACTCTATATTGATATTCACCGACACAAAATACACGATGAAAAACACAAGCAAACGCAACCCCTGGGCATGGATTCCGACGCTGTACTTCGCGCAAGGCCTGCCATACGTTGCCGTGATGACGATATCGGTCATCATGTACAAACGACTGGGCATCTCCAACACCGACATCGCCCTCTACACCGGCTGGCTCTACCTGCCTTGGGTCATCAAACCCTTCTGGAGCCCGTTCGTCGACATCATCCGCACCAAACGCTGGTGGACCCTCACCATGCAGTGGATCATAGCCTTCGCCCTTGCGGGGATAGCGTTTACCATACCGACGCCCTTCTTCTTCCAGCTCACGCTTGCCATCTTTTGGCTGGTGGGCTTCACGTCGGCGACACACGATATAGCGGCCGACGGCTTCTACATGCTGGCGCTGACCGAGCACGAGCAGTCGCTGTATGTGGGCATCCGCTCGACATTCTACCGCGTGGCAACCGTCGCAGGCCAGGGTCTGCTCGTCATTGTCGCCGGACTCATCGAGACCAACTCCGGCCTGGCGCCGCTGAACATCAGCGTCAACGCCGACCCGGCCGTCGAGTGGAGCGCTCCGGTGCTGGATGCCGTATACTCGGCTGAAGCCGATGTCGACGGCGAGCTCCAGTTCATCACTCCCCAAAGCAATATGACAATGTCGGTAAGCACCCCCGACGAAGTCACCGCAACAGTCGACGGAAAGGAGACTGTCATGCCCTTCGCCGCTTATGCCGCCCTGATGCGCGACTCTGTCAAGCACATGAACGAGCGCAACGGCTTCGTCGCAGCCGAAGTCAAGGCTGCCGACGCCGGCACTAAGGCTGTGAAAGAGGACGGACCCTCGGGATTCACGACATGGGTCAAGGAGACTTTCGGCGAGAACCGCGAGCCTTACACTGCACGCAACAACAACTTCGCCATCGTCGGAGTGCGCCTCAACCGACAGCCCGCCGCAGGCGAGGAAATTGTGCTGAACGTAACCCACAAGTCCGGCGACCAGAGCATCAAGCTCGAGCAGAACGCCCTCTCGACACGCTTTGTCTTCAACGAATCGAACTGGGACAAGCCCGCATATCTCTTCTATGAAGCCGACCACAAGCTGACGACAGCCACAGAGGCCCGCTTCGAAGGCGCGTCGGGCAACATCCCCATGGCATGGCTGGTAGTCTTCGCAGTCCTGTCGGCATTCTTCTTCGTCGTGGCCGCATACCACAGCTGGGCACTGCCCCGCCCCGCCTCCGACGGTCAGAACGAGGCCGGCACCACAGCCTCGAGCATCATGCGTGAGTTCTTCGACACCTTCAAGACCTTCTTCCGCAAGCCGCAGGCATGGACGGCCATTGCATTCATGCTGCTCTACCGCCTGCCCGAGGCCCAGCTCGTCAAACTCATCAACCCCTTCCTGCTCGACCCCATCGACAAGGGCGGCCTCGGCCTCACCACCGGCCAGGTCGGCATCGTCTACGGCACCGTCGGCATCATCGGCCTCACCATCGGCGGCATCATCGGCGGTATCGTCGCTGCCAAGGGCGGCCTGAAGAAATGGCTGTGGCCTATGGCATGGTCGATGTCGCTCACCTGTCTGACATTCGTCTACCTGAGCTACGCCACCGAGCCGAGCCTGTTCACTATCAACGTCTGCGTGTTCATCGAGCAGTTCGGCTACGGCTTTGGCTTCACAGCCTACATGCTCTATCTCATTTACTTCTCGGAAGGCAAGCACAAGACAGCCCACTATGCCATCTGCACAGGCTTCATGGCTCTCGGCATGATGCTCCCCGGCATGGCCGCCGGCTGGCTCCAGGAGACTATCGGCTACCGCCACTTCTTCATCTGGACCATGATATGCTGCGCCGCTACAATCGGCATCTGCGCATTCCTTAAAATCGACCCCAACTTCGGTCGCAAAACTGACAAATAACACAATGAAAAGATCTATAATAGCAAGCGCGGCTCTCGCTCTGGCCCTCGCTCTCACCGCTCAGGTGAAGCCCGGCATCGAAGTGCTCCGCGACAATAACTTCGAAGGTCTCCGCGGCAAGCGCGTCGGACTGATTACCAACCCCTCGGGCGTCGACAACTCGCTCAAATCCACCATCGACATCCTCGCCGAGGCTGCCGACGTCAAGCTCGTCGGCCTCTACGCTCCCGAGCACGGCGTGCGAGGCGACGTACATGCCGGCGACAAGGTCGACAATATGGTCGACCCCGCCACAGGCGTACCCGTCTACTCGATTTACGGCAAGACACGCAAGCCGTCGGCCGACATGCTCAAGGATGTCGACGTGCTCATATACGACATCCAGGACAACGGCTGCCGCTCATTCACCTTCATCTCGACGATGGGCCTGGCTATGGATGCCTGCGCCGAGCTCGGCAAGCAGTTCATGGTGCTTGACCGCCCCAACCCCGTCGGCGGCAACAAAATCGAGGGCAATCTCGTCGAACCCGGTTGCGAGAGCTTCGTGAGCCAGTTCGCCATACCCTATCTCTACGGTCTCACC
>JAICZO010000407.1 GCA_029057255.1 Muribaculaceae bacterium
GGCCTGGATGGTCTGCTTGAAGTGGTTGAAGTTCTGGAACTTCACGTTCTTGAATGCAGCCTGGGCGCCGTTGACTTCGATGAAGAACTTCTCGGGAGTCATGCCTGCGCCGTCGAAAGTGATGCCTTCGAATGCTACGTTGGCCTTGTTGTTGATGAGGATGTTGATGTCGTTGCGGCCGCGGATGATCTTGACGCCTTCCTTGCCGGCCTTGACGGTGAGAGCTTTCTCGCCGATGCCGAGGCGTGAGTTGGGGAGGGTCTGGTCTTCGTTGATGACGAGCACGTCGCCGTCGGCAGCGAGGCTGAGAGCTTCCTCAAGAGCCGAGAAGCCGGTGCCTGTGGTCTCGTTCACAACGGGCGATGCTGCCACGATGGCCTCGTCGGTGTCGTTGGCGCCGTCGTCCTGCCAGTTCTTGTCGGCCTCGATGTCTTCGACAGTAGCGAAGGTCTTGATCCAGTCGATGGTGTACTCGTGGGGAGCCTGGGTGTTGTCAGCAATCTTGAAGTTGATTCTGGTGGCGAAGACCGACGCATCGAAGTTGCTGGCCTTGGTGAGGTCGTAGTAGTATACGGTATTGCCGCTGTTGGTGCGGATGCTGCCGTCGGGGTTGTTGAGGACGTCGTTCCATTTATCGTTGGTCTCGTCATATTTCTTGAGCCATCCGTCAGCGCTGTTTACTTCGAGCTTGGCGTTGCCCTGAGGACGTGTGCCCATGAACTTCACGGCCACGTAGCGGAGTACGGTGTAGCCGTCGCCTTCCTCGGGAGCGGCATACTGTATGTCGGCGCGGTACTTGCCGTTGGCGTCCGGGCCACCCATAGTCACTTCCATGTGGCCGCCTACAATCTTGTACTCATTGTCTTTGATTGTCCAGCCGGCATTGTCGTTGCCGTTGAACACAACCGAGAGGTTGGCTGCGCCTGCAAGAGCTGCTCCAGCAAGAACAGCGCAGAGGCTTGTGTAGAATTTTTTCATAGTGTATTTGTTATGGTTTATACGTTTTCTATTTATTAATACGCAAAGGTAGCCTTTAACACTCAATGTCTGAGACTTTTTTATAAAAAAAGTTCTGCGATTCTCCGGGAGAGAACCGCAGAACGGTATGGTACTATGAAAAAATCCTGTTAGCGCACGCAGACCTTGCGGCCGCCTGCGATGTAGAGGCCGGGCTCGAGACCCCTGAGAGCCTCGTCGGCAGCTACAGCTGTGCGCACACGCACGCCCTGCATGTTGTAGACGTCGATCGTGGCGGCTTCGGCAGCTACGCCCTCGACACCGGTCTGGACGCGCTCCGCGATGCAGAGACCGCCGTCGGTGGCCTTGAGCATATAGTTGCTGTCGGAGTAGACGAAGTTGTCGGGATTGGTCCAGCCGGTGACTGCCATGACGGGCTCGGTGCTCTCGCCCTCGGCGGGGATGCCGGTGCGGGTGAGCATGACGGGAGCCTCGTTGGTGAGCTCTTCGGCGGCTACAGCGCAGCCGTCAAGGTAGATGCTCATGGCGTTGTCGCCGCGGAGGGTCACCTTGTCCGACTTGATGTTGACGTCGAAGGTGGTGGCGGGAGCCTCGGTCTCGTCGGCCTGTGCATCCTCGCGGATAAACTTGACGTTCTCGACGACGCCTGCGGCCTGGTCGAACTTGATGTAAGCGTTGGTGCGGGTGGTGGCGGGAGCGTTGGTGATTCTTATGTCCTTGAGGGTGAGGGAGGTGTTTGCGCCGGCAGCCTCGATGAAGTGGTTGCGGCCCTCGCGGTTGTCGACGTCGAAGCCGATGCCCTCGAACGCTACTGTAGCGCCCTTGACGAGCAGCCCGGCAGCGGAGTCGAACCAGCGCTGGATCGATGTGCCTTCGCCCTTGACGGTGATGGTCTTGCCGCCGTCGATGGTGACGCGGACGTTAGGCAGGCGGAGGTCCATGAGGAGAGTGAACTCGGCTGTGCCGTTCTCTGCTACCGATGCAACGGCGTCCTCGAGAGTCGAGAAGGACTTGCCGTCGGCCGATGTGAGCACGGCAGCCTCGGCTGTGATGTTGCCGTCCTTGACAGCGAGCACGTAGCCGGTGGTCAGCAGTTCGAATTTGGAGAGGTCCTCACAGCCGTTGACCAGCGCCTTGCTGACGAAGCGTCCGGGAGCGACGTAGAGATGTATGGGAGTGGTGTTTGTGAGGTCGGTAGCGTTGATTGACATTTCGGCCTCGAAGTATAAACCGATGTTGTTGTCGCCCGAGATGGAGCTGACCTTGTTCTTGCCGAGGAAGAACTCGCCTTCGGAGCAGGCGTTGTTGACGCCCTTGACACCGTTGATGTGCACGATGCCGTCGCCCTTGACTTCGACGAGCTGTGTGGTATGGGTGAAGTTGGAGAAGGTCACGTTGTTGAATGTCACTTCGGTGCCGGCGCCGCTCACTTCCATGAAGCGCTCGTTCGATGTCTTGACATTGCCGTTGTCGAAAGTAAGGTTCTCGAAGGTGATGTTGGCCTTGCTGTTGATGAGCATGTTCTTCTGCTCGCGGCGGCGGATAATCTTGACGCCGTCTTCACCGCCCTTGAAAGTGAGCGACTTGCTGAAGCCGAGGCGGCTGTTGGGGAGCTCCTGGTCGCGGTTGATTACGATTACGTCGCCTGCCGTTGCCGCGTCGATAGCGTCGGTCAGCGCGTTGTAGCCTGTGCCTGTGGTCTCGTTGAAGACCGCGGGGAGGACGGCTGCGGGCTCGTCCTTGTCGTCGGCGCCGTCATCGTTGGTGTTGATGTATGCCTCCATCTCTTCCTTCGAAGCGAAGGTCTTTATCCAGTCGAGGGTGTATGTGTGAGGCTCGGTGGTGTTGTCGGCGATTTTGAGCTCGAAGAGTGTGGCCTTAGAGGGAGCTGTGGCGGTCATGTTGAGCTCGAAGTAGCTG
>JAICZO010000408.1 GCA_029057255.1 Muribaculaceae bacterium
CCGTCGAAGAGAGTGATGGGCCAGAGCCACGACGAGAACCATGTGTCGAGAGCGTCGGGGTCCTGACGGAGGTCGTCGGCAGTGAGAGCGTCGTTGCCGCTCTGACGGCGCGCTTTCTCAAGAGCCTCCTCGGGCGTAAGGGCAACGACAAACTCCTCGTCCTTGCCGGTCTTGTCGCCGTAGAAGTATGCGGGGATGCGGTGGCCCCACCAGAGCTGACGGCTGATGCACCAGTCCTGGATGTTCTCGAGCCATATGCGGTATGTGGTCTTGTATTTCTCGGGCACGAAGCGGATGATGTCGTCAAGCACGGGCGAGAGGCTCTCGTCGGCGAAGTGCTTCATCTTGACGAACCACTGCAGCGACAGACGGGGCTCGACGGGCACCTTGGTGCGCTCCGACAGGCCGATGTTGTTGGTGTAGTCCTCTTCTTTCTCGAGCAGGCCGGCCTCGGCGAGGTCTTTTGCGATAGCCTTGCGGGTGTCGAAGCGGTCCATGCCGACATACATGCCTGCGACTTCGGCCACGGTGCCGTCCTCGTTGAAGATGTCGATGCTCTCGAGGTTGTGCTTCTTGCCGAGCATGTAGTCGTTCTTGTCATGCGCGGGTGTGACCTTCAGACAGCCGGTACCGAACTCGATGTCGACGTAGCGGTCCTCGATGACGGGTATGCGGCGGCCGACAAGGGGCACAATCACGCTGCGGCCTTTGAGCCATGCGTTCTTGGGGTCCTTGGGGTTGATGCACATGGCTGTGTCGCCCATGATGGTCTCGGGGCGGGTGGTGGCCACGATGGCGTAGTGGCGGCCGTCGGCATCGGTGTGCACTACCGAGCCTTCGGGGGCGTCAAGCGACGCGGGCTCTTCGGCAAGGTAGTAGCGGAGATAGTAGAGCTTGGACTGCTCCTCGACAAAGAACACTTCGTCGTCGCTGATGGCGGTGCGGTTCTGGGGGTCCCAGTTGACCATGCGCAGGTCGCGGTAGACGAGGCCTTTCTCGTACAGGTCGACAAACACCTTGAGGACGCTCTCGCTGCGGAGGGGGTCCATCGTGAAGGCTGTGCGGTCCCAGTCGCAGGACGCGCCGAGCTTGCGGAGCTGCTTGAGGATGATGCCGCCGTGCTTCTCGGTCCAGTCCCATGCGTGACGGAGGAACTCCTCGCGAGTGAGGTCAGTCTTCTTGATGCCTTCTGAAGCGAGCTTGGCTATCACCTTTGTCTCTGTCGAGATTGCGGCGTGGTCGGTGCCGGGCACCCAGAGGGCGTTCTTGCCCTGCATCCTTGCTCTGCGCACGAGGATATCCTGGATTGTATTGTTGAGCATGTGCCCCATGTGGAGCACGCCTGTCACGTTTGGCGGGGGAATAACGATCGTATAGGGCTCGCGAGCGTCGGGCACCGAGCGGAACAGTTTGTGTTCGAGCCAGTAGGCATACCATTTATCCTCAACTTCAGAGGGATTGTATTTCTGTGGAAGGTCGTTC
>JAICZO010000409.1 GCA_029057255.1 Muribaculaceae bacterium
GCAGGGGAAGTTCGCCCCCATATGGGAGACGCTGACGCAGGACGAAGTACCTGAGTGGGTCGCTGACGCCAAGTTCGGCATATGGGCCCACTGGGGTCCCCAGTGTGTCGAAGGCTCGGGCGACTGGATGGCGCGCTCGATGTATATGGAAGGCTCTCGCGAGTACAAGCACCATGTCGACAACTACGGCCACCCGTCGGAAGTCGGCTTCAAGGACATCCTGCCGCTGTTCAAGGCCGAGCGATGGAACCCTGACTCGCTCGTGGCATACTACAAGTCAATCGGCGCGCAGTACTTCTTCGTCCTGGGCAACCACCACGACAACTTCGACCTCTGGGACAGCAAGTATCAGGAATGGAACTCAAGCGCCATCGGCCCCAAGCGCGACATCCTCGCGGAGTGGGCGGCGGCAGCACGCAAGAACGGGCTGCCCCTCGGCATCAGCTTCCACGCCGACCATGCCTGGACATGGTACGAGCCGGCTCAGCGCTACGACCGACACGGCCCCAAGGCGGGCATACCCTACGACGGCACGCTGACAGCCGAAGACGGCAAAGGTAAGTGGTGGGAAGGCCTCGACCCGCAGAATCTTTACGCCCAGAACCATGAGCTCAGCCGCGGAAGCTGGGCCGACGGCTCGGTACACGGCCAGTGGGGATGGGAAAACGGCGCCTCGACGCCTTCGCCCGAGTTCTGCACCAACTTCTACAACCGCACCATCGACGCCATCAACCGCTACAGCCCCGACCTTATATACTTCGACTGCACCGCCCTGCCCCTCTACCCTGTCAGCGACGCCGGTCTGAAGATAGCCGCCCACTACTACAACCACAACATGGCCGAGCACAAAGGCAAGCTCGAGGCAGTGCTCTTCGGCAAGATTCTGACCGAAGAACAGCGCAAGGCCCTGGTGTGGGATGTCGAGCGCGGCGCCCCCAACGCCATCCAGACCCGCCCCTGGCAGTCATGCTCGTGCATCGGCGGATGGCACTACAACACCGACATCTACCGCGGCGGAGGCTACAAATCGGCCGCGACTGTCGTCAAGCTACTCGTCGACATCGTCAGCAAAAACGGCAACCTGCTGCTGAGCGTGCCCCTGCGCGGCGACGGCACCTTCGACGAGAAAGAGGCGGCGATACTCGAGGAGTTCGGAGCCTGGATGGCGATAAACAAAGAGGCCATACACGGCACACGTCCCTGGCAGGTATTCGGCGAGGGCCCCATCTCGGAGGCTGACATCGCCATCAACGCCCAGGGCTTCAACGAAGGCGCATACAGCAAGGCGACAGCCGCCGAAGTGCGTTTCACCACCAAAGGCAAAACCCTCTATGCCACCGCTCTCGCATGGCCCGAAGACAGCAAGCTGACCATCCGCTCGCTCGCCGAGGGAAGCAGCCTCCGCCCGGAGCGTATCCGCCGCGTCGAGCTGCTCGGCTACGGCAAGGTGCCCTTCAAGCGCACCGCCGACGGCCTCTGTGTGACACTCCCCAAGAAGCTCAACGACATAGCTCCCGTATTGAAAATCCGATAAGGGATACAACACTCTATAAGAAGTCTGCGGCTGCCGTAAGCGGTGCCGCAGACTTCTTTTATATCCGGCCGCAGAACATGCCGGACGGATACGGCTAAACATTCTTTAACACTGTCATCGGCTGCAATATGGCACAGTTTTTGTAATTTTGAAGTTCAACAATCCACAGTAAGCAATATGAACAAGAAAGTCCGTAACGCACTCACTTCAATAACTATCCTGACAGGCTCTCTTATGGCACAGGCAGAAAACCCGCTATTCAATCAGTTCAACACCGAGCACGGCACCGCGCCCTTCTCGCAGCTCAACGACACCCTCTGGATGCCCGCTATCGACCGCGGCATCGAGCTGGCAAAACAAGAAATAGGCGCTATCACCAAGCAGCGCTCACGCCCCGACTTCGAAAACACCATCGTGGCTCTCGAGCGCACTGGCGAAGACCTCAACCGCGTGCTCAACGTATTCTATCCCCTGCTCTCGGCCAACTCCACCGACGCCATGATGGAGACCGCAATGGAGGCTTCGGCCAAACTCAGCGACTACAGCACGTCGATAATCCTCAACGAGCCTCTGTGGCTGCGTGTCAAGGAGGTATATGACAACCGCGGCCTGTTCAACCTCAACGCCGAGGACAGCATGCTGCTCCAGAAGACTTACGACTCCTTCGCCCTCTCGGGCGCGACCCTGCAGGGCGAGGACCGCGAAAAATACCGCAAGCTCTCGGCCGAGCTCTCGGAGCGCACCACAGCTTTCGGCCAGAACGTCCTCAAGGAGCTGAACACATATGAGATATACCTCACTGCCGACGACCTCGCCGGACTCCCCGAAAGCTCTGTGACAGCCGCCGCCGAGGCCGCCAAGGCCAAAGGTCGCGACGGCGAGTACCTCTTCACCCTCGACGCCCCCGTATACATGTCGTTCATGAAGTACTCGGCACGCCCTGACCTGCGCGAGCGCATGTACCGCCTCTACACCGCACGCAACACCAAGGGCGAGTACTCCAACATCGAAAATATCAAGCGCATCGCCGAGCTGCGACTCGAGATCGCACGTCTCCTCGGCAGCAACAACTACGCACAGCACTCGCTCAAGCGCACTATGGCTCAGACACCCGAGGCCGTATATGACCTGCTCGACCGTCTGCGCGACGCATACCGCCCCGCCCTCAAGGCCGAGATGGCCGAGCTTGAGGCTTTTGCTTCGGAGCTTGAAGGCAAGCCCGTCAAAATCAATCCCTGGGACTACTCCTACTACTCCAACAAGCTCAAGACAGCCAAGTACTCCTTCGACGAAGAGGCCCTCCGCCCCTACTTCGAGCTTGACAACGTCATAAACGGCGTATTCGGCCTCGCCACACGCCTCTACGGCCTCAACTTCAAGCAGAACGACAAAATCGAGGTATACCACCCCGACGTGAAGGCCTTCGACGTAAGCGATGCCGACGGCAACTTCATCGGCGTGCTCTACACCGACTTCTTCCCCCGCGCATCAAAGCGCCCCGGCGCCTGGATGACAGGCTTCAAGGACCAGTACATCACCGACGAAGGCGTCAACTCGCGCCCCCAGGTATCTATCGTGATGAACTTCACCAAGCCTACCGCCGACAAGCCTTCGCTCCTCACACCCTACGAGGTGGAGACATTCCTGCATGAGTTCGGCCACGCTCTCCACGGACTGCTCGCCAACACAAAGTACAGCTCGCTCTCGGGCACTGCCGTATACCGCGACTTCGTAGAGCTGCCCTCGCAGTTCAACGAGAACTATCTCACCGAGAAAGAATTCCTTGACGGCTTCGCCCGCCACTATCAGACCGGCGAGGCAATACCCGCCGAGCTCGTCGACCGCCTCGTAGCTTCGGCTCAGTACGGCGCGGCATACGCATGCTTCCGTCAGCTCAGCTTCGGCTACCTCGACATGGGATGGCACACAATCACCGAACCCGTTTCCGACCCCGTGGAATTCGAGAAGAAAGCGACAGCCACCGTGAGCATATTCGACAACGTCGAAGGCTCGATGACATCGCCCCAGTTCAGCCACATTTTCTCCGGAGGCTACGCAGCCGGATACTACAGCTACAAGTGGGCCGAAGTGCTTGACGCCGACGCATTCGCACTCTTCAAGCAGAACGGAATCTTCGACAAGGCAACCGCCGACAGCTTCCGCAAAAACGTCCTCTCGCGTGGCGGAACAGAGAACCCCGCCGAACTGTACCGCCGCTTCCGCGGTCAGGAACCCACTATCGACGCCCTGCTCATCCGTGACGGCATCGTCAAGGAGAGCAGCCCCGCCAAGGTAGCACCCCTGAACAAAGACTGATGACACAAGACCGGGCAGCCCACACGACAGCGCGATTCAGCGTCAGCGCCTCCGACTACGTCAATACGAGAGCGAGGCAGCTGGCCGGACGCTGGTGGTGGCTGCCCGCGCTCCCTGTATCCGCTCTCGCCATACTCGGCTTCGGCGACAACCGCCTGTGGTATCTGGCAATGATGATCATATTCGTCATATACCCCATGATACTGTCGCTGACATGGCTGAAGATGGCAGCGGAGCCTTCGGTGCAATGGCTCACACGCCCGCAACGATGGCACGTCAGGCAGCAGTCGATTACCATAGACTTCTTCCCCTTCGAGTGCGATGACGACACCGAGCCGCTCAAGACACTGTCGTTCACCCCGGCCGACGCCGAGACAGGCGGCAGACTACGGCGCATCGACGTCGCCCCCAACGACCTCAATATCCGATTTCTCCTCATCCCCGACGGCGAGCTTCCGCCGGGATATTACCCAAGCAACCTATAATGGAAAACGCCATATATGACAACGCCCGCAGAGCGATAGCGGCGGCAAGGCAGAACGTCAGAGACAAGGCTCTGAGTTCGGCCTTCATCGAGCTCCGTAAGGCGGCAGCCGCAAGTCCCGCGCTGCTGCCCCGCATCGACAGGCTCGAGGCCGAGTACTTCTACATGCTCCGCTTCGTAGCGGCAGGCAACGACGTCAGCGACCTGGCAGCAAACACCGCGGCCACGGCTGCCGGGGTCGAGACGCTGCTGCGCATCATCGAGCGCACGGTCAAGGCCGACACCGAGCCTACAATATTCGCGGGCATGCTGCGCTACGCGCGCCGACGTCCCGAAGAGAACCTCGAGTCGCTCATCAGCGACTATCTCGCCGAGCTGGACAACGTCCGCAACGACACCGCTTCGCTGACCGACACCGGCCGCCGAAAGAACCTCGAGCGGATGGCATCGGACATCTTCAACCGCCTGTGGATCGAGACCGGCATCAGCAGCGACGAGCGCACCCTGCTGTCAAGCATCCTGGCCGACGACACCATCCCCGCCTACGACAGGGTGCTGTGGCTCAACGCAATAGGCCTCTCTCTGCTCGACAGCCCCGACGACGCCTATCTCGGCCTGCTCGCCGAAGCACGTCAAAGCGATGAGGCGATACTGTCGACTGCCGCCGCAGTATGGTTTGTGCTCGCAGTCAACGCCATAGACAGCGACAGCAACGACATTGACAGCGCTCGCATAGCCGACATGACATCGTCGCACCCCGAGGACATACCCACCGTAATACTCGAGTGGTGCCGCTCGCTCGGCACCGACAGCATATCGCAGAGCCTCAACATCAACACCGACCCGCGCCTGCGCGAGATAGGCCGTAAGTTCAACGAGAAACTGCGCAACGCCGACCCCGAGAAGCTCGACGAGCTGATGATGAACTCCGAGTGGCTCACCGAGAACATCGGCACCGAAGGCTTCGACTCGATGAAAAACTTCATCGACGCCCAGCGCAACGGCGACGACGTCTTCATGGCAACCCTTGGCAAGATGCGCTCCTTCCCCTTCTTCGGCACCCTCTCCAACTGGTTCCTGCCCTTCCACACGGCGCACAGCGCACTCGCACCTGTCGTCGACGGCGAAGGCGCGGCACTGGCCGAGACCATAGCCATCATGCCCAACCTGTGCGACAGCGACAAGTTCGCCCTGCTGCTGTCGATGGCACAGACTCCAGCTCAGATGCGCGACGCCGCTCTGGCCGCGATGTCACAGCAGATGCACACGGCCATGAACTCCGACGAGATGCAGGAGATGATAGGCCGGCTCTCGCCCGACAACCGACGCGCCCTCATCAACAACCACATAAAGAACATATACCGGTTCTTCAACCTCTTCCACGCCCGAGGTGAATTCCGCAACATCCTCGCCACGCCGCCGTCGCTCCTGACCGAAGGTGCTTCATACGGCGGAACGATGGAAGAAATCGCCGACACCCTCTTCCGGCTCCGACGCTACCGCGAAGCCGCCGAAGCATACCGCATCGCAGCGGCCGACGGGACTCTGCCGGTCAAAGCTCTTCAGAAGCAGGGATATGCCTGCGAGCTGTCGGGCATGCAGGAAAAAGCCGTCGAGATATACAACGACATCCTCTCTGTCATGCCGGGCGACAAGTGGACCATCATCAGACTTGCCTCAACGCTCCTGTGCCGAAAAGACGCGGCTGCGGCCCTCGAACTGCTCAAGCCCTACGAGGACAGCAACAGCGAGGACATCGAGTTCCTGTCGCTGCTTGCCGCTGCATACACATCGCTCAACCGCTGGACCGAAGCCGCAAACATATACCACAACATAGACTACATCCAGCCCGAAAACAACAACAGCGCCAAGGGTGACCTGGCATGGGCACTGACCCTCGCAGGC
>JAICZO010000041.1 GCA_029057255.1 Muribaculaceae bacterium
CGGCCAGGCATTCCTCGAGCTGCACCCCACCAAATATGCTGAAGAGCTCGTTAAGCGCATGCAGGCTTCGGGTGCCAAGGCTTACCTCGTGAACACCGGCTGGAACGGCACAGGCAAGCGTATCTCCATCAAGGACACACGCGGCATCATCGACGCTATCCTCGACGGCGCTATCCTCAAGGCTCCCACAAAGAAGCTCCCCATCTTCGACTTCGAGATTCCTACCGAACTCCCCGGCGTAGATCCCAAGATCCTCGATCCCCGCGACACCTACGCTAACGCTGAAGAATGGACAAAGAAGGCCGAAGACCTCGCTGCCCGCTTCATCAAGAACTTCAAGAAATATGAGACCAACGAAGCCGGCAAGGCTCTCGTTGCCGCAGGCCCCCAGCTCTAAGCTGACGTCGTCTGACTCTTAAATACTGGCACCCCTGCCGCAGGCCATCAGGCTGCTGCAGGGGTGCTTTTTATGGTCGCCGCGGCGCCCGCTAAGCCTCAGAGCCGAAGCTCTATAAGCGGTCGTTTTTTTGCAATTATAAAAAAAAACACTATCTTTGCCGGATAATACCATGCAAAGAGATTTTTTTGCATTTACCGACCATTATTATGCATGCAAAGTGGAAAATATTCTCCCGTTTTCCCGGAAGGAATCTGTCAGTCGCCATCTTCCAGGCGGCAGGCATTACTTTGCTCGCATATCTGCTCTCCACGGTGCTCCTGCAGCCCTTCTCGCTGTCGATAGCCACGCTGATATCATCCAACGACAAGCGCGACTTCGATATAACTGACTTCTACAATATCATCGCCGACGGACGCGCCGTGCGTGCCGTCGACCGAGACATCACCATCCTCGACATCACTGACGCAAGCCGCGAAGACGTGGCGGCCATCCTCGACGTCATGCCCGACTTCGAGCCGCGCGCCGTGGGCCTCGACGTTATGTTCGACGTGCCGCATGACGACGACAGCCTGCTGCTCGACGCCATCCGCCGCCTCCCCGACATGGTCATGCTCGTCGACGTCGAACCCGACAAGGCCCATAACGCCAGGACATTCCACCTCGGCGAGACGTCGTTCTTCTACAGCGATATGCCCAACCACACCTACGGCGCGTCCAACATGCCTACCAAGGGCGTCGGCGGCGTCGTGCGCGAGTTCGCCGTCGACTTCCCCACCTCCGGAGGCTCTTCGATACCGTCGTTCCCCGTGGCAGTGGCCACAAAGGTCGACGCCAGTACCGTGCAGCATCTCAGGGAGAGGGGCAACGTCACCGAGCTTATCAACTACCCGTCGCGCCGCTTCCGCACCGTCTTCTGGCAGGAGCTGGGCAACCATGCCGACGATATCCGCGACCACGTGGTGCTCATAGGCGCCCTCGGCAATCCCGAGGACATGCACGCCACACCCCCGCAGCACACATTGTCGGGCATCGAGATTCACGCGCTCTCGCTCAGCACCATTCTCAACGCATCATATATAAATCCGCTCAACCAGTTCTGGAACATGGCCATCGCTTTTATTCTATGTTTTATGCTGGCTATGATTCACATATCGCTGCCGCCTGAGTTCAAGGCTCTTGTGCTCAGGGGCATACAGCTCATTCTGCTCTATCTTATCATAGTGATAGGGTATAACTTCTTCATCGACCACAGCGTCGTCATCAACTTCTCTTACACCTTGCTGATGCTCACCTTTGTCCTCTTTGCCTGCGATATATGGCTCGGTATCAAGGGAGTAATCAAGTATGTCGGAAAACACAAAGCCGCAAGGCAAAAAACAATAAACCATTATGACACCGTATCTGACAATCAGTAAGCGTCTTGCTTCCGTAGCGGCCCTAATGCTGCTGTGTGTCGCCGCAGCCACGGCTCAGTACACACTGTCGTCATTCACAGGCGACGTCAAGGTCAAGCATGCCGGCAAGATAGCGCCGGCCGAAAAAGGCATGCGAATCGGAGCTTTTGACCTCATCATCATCGCCGAAGGGGCGCAGGCTGTTGTCTTCGACAAAGCAAGCTCGAGCGAATACACCCGCACCACCCCCGGCGAGATATCGCCCAACAACCTTGTCATAGAGGCCAAGAAAGCGGCAGGCTCAAACCTGGCCAACGTGCACCGCAATGTCGGCATCGGCAAGGGCAACAGCGAGGAAGAGGGCAAGATGTATGTCGAGAAAGGCAAGATAACACTCGCCCTGGAGGAGTACGACCCTGCAGGCGAGGAGTTTATGATTGACGCCAAGGTGCTCGCCCAACATATCGTCAACAGCATCAACTCCATAGAGCTGAGCCGACTCGGCGACAAGTTCCCCGTCTCGCTCAAATGTGTGTCGGCCGATGGCGCCCTCCACTTCCAGCTCGACAACACGACATCCGAGCCGCTATATATAAATGTCATAAAGATTGTGACCGATGACAAGGGCAACCGCGACATACGCATCTCGGAGTTAGGTCAGCCGGTCGGTTGCTACGTGATACTCCCCGACCAGGCGATAATGCGAAGCCAGACCAAGGGGGCCCGCGAGTGTGACAGACATATATTGGTGGCCACGCACTACTACTTCTCGATAGACGAGCTGATAGAGAACATCGCAGTCAATCTTGCCGAGAGTACAACGCACCGTCCGACACTCGAATTGCCGATATACCTGAAGGCATTCTGACAAAAACCACTATTCCAGACATCATAGTCCTGACCATTAACTTGACAAAAACCAGACATAATAACCTATATGAAGAAACTCAACGCAATTCTCCGTCTCTCTGCTGCAGCAGTGATGATGGCTTCCACTCTCGCTTCTTTCGCAGATGAGCAGAAGGCACCGCTCACCGCTGAAGGTGACGGACTTACGACACATTTCCGACGCTTCAAGACTACTCCCGAGGCGCTCGTTATATCAGGCCCGGGTATATATACACGCAATCTCAACACTCTCCGCTCGCTCTCGGGCCGCGAACTGCGCCAGTACGGCAAGCAGCTCATCGACGCCGACGCCAACCCCTTCTGCAACATGTTCTTCCTCATCAGCAGCGACGGCAAGAAGAACGAAGGCGCAATCGTGGCAAACGTCAACGAGGCCGACATATTATATAAGGTGAACCGCAAGAAGCTCGGCACCCCCTATGCAGCCGCATATACCGCCGACGCTCTCCGCATCCTTCTGGCTACCGACTCGGGCCTGGTGGTGCTCAATGCCCCCGACCGCGCCGTCGTTGACCGCATGCCCCTTCCCTACAGAGAGGTGGAGATTCTCGAGCCCTCGTCCAACGGCTACTATCTCGCCGTGGCACAAGGCTCGGAGCTGTCGGTCTTCAATCTCGAGGAGAAGACTCTCCGCAAAGAGTGGGACTTCGAGGTCAAAATCAACGACATCGCATTCAACGACAACTGCACCGAGCTTGCTGTCGTGACCGATGACGGCGTCCTCAGCATCTACGACACCCGCAACTTCCTCATCAAGAAGACAATCGACGACCTCGAGCAGGCTCTCTCGTGCTCTTATAACTTCGACGGCAAGTACATCGCCGTGGCCGAGTCGCCCGAGCGCATTGTCGTCATCAACCTCCTCAACACTTCCGACCGCGAAGTCATCGAAGTGCCCGACGGCTCGCTCTCTACACTCCGCTTCGTGCCTGACAGCCAGGACAAGACGCTGCTCGTGTACAACAGCCTCAACGCCGTGAACGTGCGTCCGATGGGTCACCTCACCCCCTACTTCGCCCGTCTTGTCAACGACGAGGCCAACGAAAAGCTGAACGAGTGGCTCAAGATGATGCCCGGTGAAACAATGGAAGAATACCGCGCCCGTGTCAACGACGAGACACGCGAGCGTCAGAAACGTCTCTTCGAGGAAGAAATATCGACTCGCCTCGCTCCCGACATGCTCTCGATGTCGTCGGTGTCGCTGGGCAAGTATGACCGCGCCAACGGCGTCCTCGAGGTGGACTTCTCCAACATGCCCTCGATTTTCCTCCCCGTGCCCGAGACCGACCTCGCTTCTTTCAAGGGCAACGAGGGGCTTGAGTTCCGCAATCCCAAGTACGGCGTCCTCGCCGACGACAACTTCGAGCTTATCTATGCCGAAGTATACAACAACACCAACGGCAAGACCTACATATACAACAACATAGAGCGCACTCCGCTCAACTTCATGGCCGACGAGGACAATGTCGTGTCGCTCGAACTCATCCTCCAGCAGCAGATGGAAGAGCAGAAGCTCGAGGAGATGCGCGTCAAGGTTGTCGAGGAGGCAAAGTCGCGGAATGTAATCTCCGACCACACCAACATAACCGTCGACTCGCGCATCGAGCCTGACTTCGATGCCAACGGCAAGAAGATTCTCAACTACCACGTGAACTTCTCCTATCAGGTAGACCCCGGCTTCACCGCCACCGAGGACTTCGCCCCCGGCAAGTACCACGCCGAGCAGTCGGGTGCCGCCGGCGCCATGCTCGCCCTGGTCAAGGAAGCGCTCGAAGGCGACTTCGCACAGTATGTCAAGGAAGGCAAGAAGCTTGCCGTGACACTCTCCGGTACTGCTGACGCTACTCCTATCGTGAGCCGCATCCCCTACGACGGCGCCTATGGCGACATCGTCGAAGTGCCCGTATACCAGAACGGCAAGATTCGTCCCATGACCATCCATCCCAAGGAGCTTGTCACCGAGAACGAGCAGCTCGCATTCCTCCGCGCTTTCTCTGTGCAGGATTATCTCAACAAAAACATTGATACACTCGACAAGATGAACTCGTCATACCGCTACGACATCAACGTGGCCGAAGGCAAGGGTGCCGAGTTCCGACGCATAACAATTGAATTTAACTTTATCGACGCTTTCTGATAAGTGATGACAAAGAAACTTCTGACACTTTTATTACTCTTACTATCCGCAGCAGGGATTGTGGCCACGGCCACGCTCCCTGCCGACGGTGCCGACGCCGGCGAGCCTGTCGAGGCTGCGGAGCCGGAGGAGATTACTCCCGACTCTCTGCTGAACAAGGCTCTCGAGACGTTCAAGGAGCTGAAATTCCTTAAGTTCGAGGGCGAGCCCCTCGATGTCGTCAGCCCGAAGGCTTACCAGACCTTCACCGACGGCTGCGAGGCCATTGCCGTGCAGATTCCCGACTCCAGGGAGTGGCACCAGGTCAAGGAAGTGCTCCGCGACACGCAGCGCGACCTGCTCTCGGCGGCTTTCTTCTACTCCAAGGCCGGCAACCAGGCCGAAATGACCCGATACGCGCAGGCATTCCTCGACGTATCGCTTCTTGACGCGTTCAAGGACGAGGCCGTCGACCTCGACTCCGAGACTCTGGCCATGATAGCCTACATCTCTGCCTCGGGAGCCTACAACGAGAAGAACTACGAGCGTGCTATCGACTACTTCAAGATCTATCTCACCACCGGCGACGACAAGCAGCGCGAGCAGGTCTATATCTTCATGGCACAGTCATGCCTGCAGGCAGGGCAGTGGGACCTCGGCATCGCAACGGCCGAGGAGGCGCTGAAGATATATCCCTCGCAGAAGCACATACTGCTCATAGGCATGCAGATGTGTATCGACGGCGGCCGAGGCGAGCACCTGCAGAAGTTCCTCTCCCGCGCCCTCGAGCTGAACCCCGCCGACGAGCGTCTGCTCGACATCCAGGGCAAGCTCTTCGAGGACGCCGGCGAGTACGAGCAGGCTCTCGGTGTGTACAACACCCTCGACCAGCTGCGCCCCAACTCTCTCTCGACAGCCAAGCACATCGGTCTGTGCTACTATAACCAGGCCGTGGACTTCTTCAACCAGGCCATCAACCAGAGCGACGAGAAGACGGCAGCGCGCATGCGCCGCCGTGCCAAGAACTACTTCGCGTCGGCTGCCGACAAGTTCCGCGAAGTCCTCGAGTCGGCGCCTACTGCAGTGCCCTATCTCCGCAGCCCCGGCGTGTGCTACCTCTGTCTCGAAGACAAGTATAACTTCGAGAAAATCAACGAGCGCCTCCGCCTCCTGCGCGAGGACCCGCTGGCCGAAGTGTTCATGCCCCCGAGCATGACATACAACGGCGACGGTAAGGAGAACTTCGCCACCTCGCAAGGGTCGGCTCTGAAAGACGCCCCCTCGTACAGCACCTTCGGCCGCGACTACATAACGTCGCGCCTGGGCACATGGGCCAAGAAGGGCGAGTTCGAGAAGATGGAGGATTACAACGAACGTGTCAACCAGACCACTATCCGCGCCGAGTACGACAAGCTCAAGAAAGAGGCCGCTCAGAAGTATATGGACGAGTATTCGACCCGTCTGAGAATCAACGACCTTACCCTCCAGCCCTACGACGCCACCAACGAGGTGTTCAAGATTGTGTCGTCCTACGGCCCGGTCTACCTGCGCGTGCCCCTGAAGAACGGCGAGGCCGAGCAGTTCAAGGACAACTGGAAGACTGTCCGTTTCCAGAACCCGAAGTTCTTCATCGACGACGACTCCGTGCGCATCGCCGAGATAACATTCCTGGCAGCCAACGGCAAGAGGTATGACTTCAACAACGCCAAGGCCATCAACTACAGCGTGCCCGACATCGCCATCGACTTCTCGTCGATTATAGCAACGCCAGCTTCCGGCTCCGAGCGCCGCGGCGACTCCGGCAAGGTATACATCGCTGCCAAGTCTGATGTCGACGAGAACATCCCCGAGACCAAGAAGAAGGCCGGCAACAAGCTCGCCCTGGTCATCGCCAACGAGAACTATAAGAACGTGAGCAAGGTGCCCTCGGCATTCGCCGACGGCTTCGCATTCTCGGAGTACTGCCGGAAGACTCTCGGCATCCCCGAGGGCAATCTGTCGTTCTGCTCCGACGCTTCGCTCGCCGAGATATACGACGCCATGAGCGACCTTCAGCGCAAGGCCGGTGTCATTGGCCCCGAGGCCGAGGTGATTGTCTACTACGCAGGTCACGGTCTGCCCGACGAGAACTCCAAGGAGGCATACCTGCTCGCATCCGACGCCAACCCCACCAACTCGCGCACATGGTTCAAGCTCAGTGACTTCTACCAGACACTGTCGGACCTCAACGCCCGCTCGGTGATGGTCTTCCTCGACGCATGCTTCAGCGGTGCCGAGCGAAGCGACCGCGAGGGCGCGACTATCATGGGCAAGACAGGCGCCCGCGGTGCCGTCATCAAAGCCAAGGAGGCTGCTCCGAAGGGCAACATGTTTGTCCTCACCGCAGCGTCGGGCAACGAGACAGCCCTGCCGTATGCCGAGAAGAACCACGGCCTATTCACATACTTCCTCCTCAAGAAGATACAGGACACAAAGGGCAACGTCACCCTCAAGGAGCTGTCTGACTATGTGATAAAGCAGGTGTCGCACCAGTCGAACTTCGTCAACAAGAAGCCTCAGACCCCTACCGCCGTCACCTCAGGCCGCATGACCGAAATGTGGAAATCGAAGAAACTCGTACAATGATGATACTTCGCCGATTAGCAACTGTTTTAGTACTCGTCTGTGCCGCGTTTGCGGCGCAGGCACAGGATGTGCGCACCGTATCGGGCGAGTATACCTTCTACGGCGACGGCTCGCACACCCCCAAGGAGTGCAAGCGCATGGCCCTCGAAGGTGCCCGTCTGGCCGCTATGGCGCGCGAGTTCGGTACCACGGTGACGCAGTCGATTGTCTCCGACGAGATAATCAAGGGCGACAAGGAGAACACCTTCTTCCGGTCGCTCAGCGAGACTCAGGTCAAGGGTGAGTGGATCGAAGACATCGGCGAGCCGCAGTATACCGTCAGCCTCGACAACGACGGCAACATGATGGTGACCTGCAAGGTCCGAGGCCGTGCCCGCGAGATATCCAACGACGCCCCCGAGTTCACCGCCGCCATATTGCGCAACGGCACCGACATGCGTGCCGCCGACACACGCTTCCGCTCCGGCGACCAGATGCGTCTCTACTTCCGTGCGCCTGTCGACGGCTATCTCGCCGTCTACCTCTGCGGCGAGGACCGCATGGCCTACACCATGCTGCCTTATTCCGGCAGCCCAGACGGCTATGTCAAGGTCAGGCACGGACAGGAGTATCTCTTCTTTGACCCCGTCAAGACCGACCCCGCCCACGGCGAAGTCGACGAGATGCTGCTGGTCACAGACCAGCCCGTCGAGCGCGACACATTCTATATCCTCTTCTCGCCTCAGAAGTTCGTCAAGGCCAACGACAGCTACTCGGGCGAAGGCCTGCCCCGCTCGCTGCCCTTCAACGAGTTCCACCGATGGCTGTCGAAGACAAGGAAGAACGACCCTTCGCTCGGCCTTCAGACCATCGACATCACCATCAACGGCGAGATGTAAACACAGATACTTACAAACCAACATTTAATATTTTCAGCTATGAAAAAAATCATTATCCTCCTCATGGCAATCTGCCTGATGATTCCCGCAGTTTCGGCTGCCGGTAACAAACAGCTTGAAAAAGCTCACAAGAAAGAGATGAAGAACAAGATGAAAGAGTTCAAGAAAGAAGGCTGGAAGCTCTTCGGCAGCACCCGCACTCTCGAAGTGGCTCTTCTCACACACTACGACAAGCTCAACAACCTCGGCGACGACGGCTATGAAGTAGCAGGCGTTGCCACCAACTTCAAGTCCAAGAACGTCGGCAAGCAGATGGCATCCAACAGCGCTTGCGTGACCTACGCCCAGATGGCAGGCTCGACCCTCAAGGGCCGCGTCGTAAGCGACATGTCGGCCAACGGCTCTGCCGGTGCCGAAGAAGAGTTCGAGCACTTCTATGCTGCATACGAGCGCCTCGTCGAGAAAGAAATCAAGAACGAGATGTCGGAGAGCTTCTCTGTCATCAAGGACAACCCCGACGGCACACACGAGCTCCAGACATTCTACATCGTAAGCGAAAGCGCTGCCTCCAAGGCTCGCCAGCGCGCTCTCGAGAACGCTATCAAAGAAAGCGCTCTCGCTCAGAGCCACGCCTCGAAGATCTCGGAGTTCGTAAACCAGGGTCTCGACCGCTAATCATCTCCTGAAAATCAGAATACCTCTGCGGCGCATGCCGCCGCAGAGGCTCTTCAAAACCTTCACAATACCATTATTTCACCCTCCCGCAATGTCGAAAAAACTTTTAATACTCGCTGTGGCCGCCGCTTCTGTTCTCAGCTCTGCGGCTCAGCAGAAAAACGATGCCAAAAGCTCCTTCGAGGAATTCCGAAAAGGACTGATGGATAACTACAACTCGTTCCGCGACGGTATACTTGCCGACTACGCCAAGTTCCTTGACGGCGTCTGGGTGGAGTACAACGGTTTCCGCGGTCAGGAACGTGACAACACTCCCAAGCCGCAGACACCTCCTGTGGCGGCGCCCGAGCCTGCCGACACTCCGCGACCCGTGGTGAATGTCGTCCCTGCCGAGCCGGTAGCCCCCGAAATGCCGCAGCCGGCGACACCCGCAAAGGCCGACTTCCCCTTCAGCTATCACGGCATCGAGATGCACATACCCTCGGTCGACATACGGCTGATGGAACGCGCATCGACACCCTCCGACTTTGCCGCACAGTGGCGTGCCCTCGACGCCAACCCCGACGCAGAGAAGCTTGTCAAGAACCTGCAGGCTCTCGCCAAAAACCATAAATTCAACGACTATCTCACATACGACCTCGCCACAGCTTTCGCCACGGCTCGCTTCCCCGGCGTCAGCCCCTCGTCGCGCACGTCGCTCGTGCACTACATCATGACACACATGGGCTATGACGCACGTCTGGGCGCCAACAGCGGCGGTCAGGCACTCCTGATGCTGCCGTGCAAGCAGATGGTATACGGCCATATGTATCTCATGTTCGACAACGAGAAGTACTATGTCTTCGCCGACCCGGCGGCAAATCTGTCGACAACCGATACTCGCATCTCCACCTGCCAGCTGCCCAAGGCTGCATCCTCGGCTGCCAAGCTCGACCTTCGCCTGCAGCCCATCGACATACCCTTCAAGGCCAAGCCTTTCACCATCAGCTACGGCGGCATCGAAATCAAAGGCGAGACCAACGAACTGCTCATGCCCATCCTCTACCGCTACCCGCAGATGCCTATCAGCGACTAC
Source organism: Muribaculaceae bacterium (assembly GCA_029057255.1). Lineage (GTDB taxonomy): Bacteria > Bacteroidota > Bacteroidia > Bacteroidales > Muribaculaceae > CAG-873. The sequence goes on from JAICZO010000041.1 coordinate 10,073, forward strand.
GCACAGTCCGAGCTGATGCCCGAGCTTCGCGCAAGCGTTGTCGAGCAGCTCCGCAGCCAGCTCAGTGGCAAAGAGCGCCGTGAGGCCGTCGACCAGCTGCTGCAGTTCGTCCAGAGCGGCTTCGAGTATGCCACCGACGGCGAGAACCACGGCTTCGAGAAGCCCTACTTCTTCGAGGAGACACTATACTATGACAAGTGCGACTGCGAGGACCGCGTCATCTTCTACACCTATCTGCTGTGGAACGTCCTCGGCGTCGAGAACCACCTGATAGCATACCCCGGCCACGAAAGCGCTTCGGTATCTGTCGAGAGCAGTGCCAAAGGCGATGCCTACAGCTATGGCGGCAAGACCTTCTACATCTCCGACCCCACCTACATAGGAGCCAAGACCGGCATGTGTATGCCCAACTACCGCACCACATCGCCCGAGATTGACCATATTTACAAGTAAGGGCGACGCGTGAAAACTTTTTTTGCTGTTTAAAGATTTTTTACTATTTTTGGGGCGACATTGCTTTGAGGCAGTGTCGCTAACCTTTATTACCTGACATTGTATGGACATGCAAGACCCCTCCAAGGCTTCAGCACAGGAGCCTCTGGAACTCAACTCCAACGAAGCGACGGCAGCCGCAGCCGGCGCGGGTATCGAGAATGTTGCGGCTACATCGACTGACGGCGCCGTTAAGCCTGAAGCCGAAGTCGAAGTGGAAGACATCATGGCCGACGGCATGGAAGAAGAAGCCGCAAGAGCCGACAAGCGCGAGCACACGGCCGAGAGCCTGCTCGCCGACGCTCTCGCTCTGCTTGAGAAAGATGCCGCCGAGTTCAGCAGCGACGACATACGTCGTCTCCGCCAGCAGTACAGCATGCTCCATAGACCGGCAGTAAAGGACGCGACACAGGCCGACGAAGAGGCGCCTGCCGAAGAACCCGCACAGCTCCCCGACAACGCCCGGGAGTTTGAGGCTGCCATCGAGCGCCTCCGTGCCAAGAAAGCAGAGTGGGCTGCCGCGCAGGAAGCTCTCCGCGCTGCCAACCTCGAGCGCAAGAACGCTATCATCGAGCAGATTAACGCCCTGGCCGAAGACACTGACAACGTAAACCGCACCTTCCCCCGCTACCGCGAGCTTCAGGACGAGTTCAACGCCGTCGGAGAAGTCGACCCCACAGAGGAGACTTCGCTCTGGAAGCGTTTCACCGAGGCACGCGAGCGCTATTCCGACAACCTCAAAATCAACAAGGAACTGCGCGACTATGACTTCAAGAAGAACCTCGCCGACAAGGAGGCTCTCCTCGAAGAGGCACGTAGCCTCGCCGCGATGGAAGATGTCATCGCTGCATACCGCAGGCTCCAGGACCTCCACAACAAATGGCGTCAGATAGGCCCCGTGGCCAAAGAACTGCGCGACGAAATATGGAACAATTTCCGCGAGGCTTCGGCTGAAGTCAACAAGCGCTATCAGGCATTCTTCGAGGCCCGCAAGGCCCGCGAAGCCGAGAACGAAGCCCGCAAGACAGCTCTCTGCGAGCGGCTCGAGGCTCTCGACTTCTCGTCGCTGAAGTCCTTTGCCGCATGGGAAGAGATGACACGCAGCATCCAGGCACTGCAGGAAGAATGGCGTAGCCTCGGTTTCGCTTCCAAGAAGATGAACCGCGCCCTCTTCGCCCGCTTCCGCGAGCGCTGCGACGCGTTCTTCGCCGCCAAGGCTTCGTACTTCCGCAGCACACGCGAGGAGCTTGCCGCCAACCTCGCCCGCAAGCAGCAGCTTGCCGACCGCGCAGAGCAGCTCAAGGACTCTACCGACTGGCGCAAGACCACCGACGAGCTGGTTGAACTGCAGAAGGAATGGAAGACTATCGGTGCCGTACCCAAGAAATATAGCGACGACCTCTGGAAGCGCTTCACCGCTGCCTGCGACTTCTTCTTCGACCAGAAGAAAAAGGCCGGCTCGGGCACGCGTCAGACCGAGGCCGCCAACCTCCGCGCAAAGCGCGAGATCATCGGCATGCTCTCGGCGCTTACATCCGAGGCCACCGACAAGAACGCCGCCATCGAAGAGCTGCGCAAGCTCCAGACACGCTGGCAGGAAATAGGTCATGTGCCCTTCCGCGAGAAGGATAAACTCTACGAGGCTTACCGCTCGGCTGTCGATGAAGTGCGCCGTCACTTCGCAATAGCAGAGTCGCGTGCGCGCCGCGAGCGCTTCGAGGCTTCGGTAGCGCGTCTCGAGGGTGACGACAACAAGATGTTCCGCGAGCGCGAGCGCCTCGTGCGTGCGCTCGAGAACCGTCGCAACGACCTCCGCACATACGAGAACAACCTCGGTTTCCTCTCTGCCAAGTCGAAGTCGGGCGGCTCGCTCCTGCGCGACCTCGAGCACCGTATCGAGCGCCTCAAGGCCGATATCGCCGAGCTGGAGGATAAGATCGCCATCGTCGACGGAAAACTCTCATAAGCGCGTGGCGCCTACCCGGCGCACGCATCGGCGTCTCTGTCTGCACGTCACTGCGCAGGCAGAGACCGCTTAGACAGCGGCATACGACTGTTATGCCCCATTCAGGCACCAAAAACCCTATACATGGCTAATACGGCTCGTCCGGCCAACCGTGGCCCATTCATCCGCACCATCCTCAACCTTGGCGACTGTATCATCGTCAATCTGTTGTTCTGGTTCACGCTTGTTTCCTTCTCGGTAAGCATGAATCCGGAGGGTTCGATGCGTACGATGTGGCTGCTGGTCAACATAAGCTATTTCCCGATGATATGGTGGGTGGTGCGTAACCGTCACAGCTACCGTGCCATCACGCTTGACAGCGTCGTGCGGGTCAGCCTCGCCGAGGTTGTCACGCATGCTCTTGTCTTCCTGTCGCTGAGCACCTTCCTGCATCTCGACATGGCGGCTACGGTCTATCTGTTCTACTACGGCCTGATGTTTGTGTGCCTGACGACGTTCAGACTGCTGTCCAACTATATCATAAAGGCATACCGCCGCCGCGGCTACAACTATACCAAGGTGGCTATCATCGGCACCGGTCCCACCGCCGTGCGCCTCTACAGCGCCATGCAGACCGATGCCGGATACGGCTACCGCGTCCTCGGATTCTTCGACGACAACCCCTCGGAGGATTTCATCTCCGACAGGGTATACGGCATCGACGAGCTTGCCGACTTTGTCGAGCGACGCAAAATCAGGCAGATTTTCTTCACACTGTCGGGTCACAACGCCGCTCTTGCACGTGTCATAAAAATCGCCGACGACCACGTGGCCGACTTCTACTACGTGCCGCAGATACCGCGTACGCTCAGCCGTCGCTTCGAGCTGCACAGCATAGGCCCGCTGCCTGTGCTGACCACACGCCGCAATCCCCTCAAGAGTGTTATCAACCGCATCATCAAGCGCACCTTCGACATCGTTGTGTCGGGCACTTTCCTGCTGTTCTATCCGCTTATATACATACCGGTGGCCATCGCCATAAAGATGTCGTCGCCCGGTCCGGTATACTTCAAGCAGGAGCGCACCGGATACCTCGGCAAGACTTTCCGTTGCTATAAGTTCCGCACGATGAAGGTCAACAGCGACTCCGACAAGGAGCAGGCTACCAAGAACGACCCCCGCAAGACGCGCCTGGGCGACTTCCTGCGCCGCACTTCGCTCGACGAGCTGCCGCAGTTCATCAACGTATTCAAGGGCGACATGTCGGTGGTGGGCCCCCGCCCGCACATGCTCAAGCACACCGAGGACTACACCCGTCTCGTTGACCGCTATATGGTGCGCCATGCCGTCAAGCCCGGCATAACAGGCTGGGCGCAGGTCAACGGTTTCCGCGGCCTCACCGACGAGCTGTGGAAGATGGAGCGTCGTGTCGAGCACGACGTGTGGTACATCGAGAACTGGTCGTTCCTGCTTGACCTCAAGATTATGGTGCGCACGGTGCTCAATGCAATCCACGGCGAAAAAAACGCATTCTGACGTGCTTACGATATACAAGGCATCGGCCGGCTCGGGAAAGACTTTCACGCTGGCCTACGAATATCTGAAGACTCTGCTTGGCGTCAAGGACGGCGGCAAGCAGACGTACAGACTCAACTCCCCGAAGTATGCCGCCGACGGTGCCCGCCGCCCTAACCGCCACAGGGGCATCCTCGCCATAACATTCACCAACGCGGCCACCGAAGAGATGAAGTCGCGAATCGTCAAGGAACTCGCCGCGCTTGTCGACGACGCCGCCGGCGAGTCGCTGTACGCGCAGTGGATGATGCGCGACTTCGGCTGCACGGCAGCGGAGCTGAGCGAGGCCGCGGCGCTGGCGCTGGCAGAGATGCTCTACGACTACGGCAACTTCAACGTCAGTACCATCGACTCGTTCTTCCAGACAGTCCTGCGCACCTTCTCGCGCGAAGTCGACCATCAGGGCGACTATGAGCTGTCGCTCGACACGGAGAATACCGTCAAGCAGAGCATCTCGCTCATGCTCGACGAGCTGAACTACTCCCGCCCGCGCAACGCCGAGCGCCTCTTCCGCTGGATAAGCAAGTATACCATAGCGCAGCTGACCGCCGGAAAGGGGTATAACTTCTTCCACCGCGACGGTTCTATCCTCAACAGCCTGGCCTCCAATATGACGGCCTCGCTCGACGAGACATACGGGCGCCACTCGGTCGCTCTCAGGAGCTATCTCGAGGACCCTGACCGTGTCGAGGCCTTCAGCAGGGCGCTGCGTGAGCGCTACGAGACGGCCCTCGACGCCCCCAAAGCCATAGTCGACAGTTTCTTTGCCGGACTGAAGGCGGACCGCTACAGCGCCGACATGTTCAACAGCACTGTCGTGCGCCGCATGCGCGAGCTGGCGCGGGGCGAGAAGCTCGGCGATATCACAGGACAGACAATACTGAAAGCGGCAGCAGGCGACACTCCTCCCGAGAAGCTTGTCGTGGCAAAGCACTGCAAGGCCGCCGGACTCAAGCCTGAGATGCTGGGGCGCTACACGGCGCTGATGGCGGAGTTCTGCCGCGTCATAGGCCGCGCCGTGGCCGAGAGGGACTTCTACAAGACGCTCGACGACAGCCTCGGCGTGCTCGACTTCTACGGCATGGCAATACAGAAACTCGAGGAGTATCTCCGCGAGAACAACACCGTGCTCATTTCCGATACCGGAGAGCTGCTGCGACGCATCATATCCGACGCCGAGATGCCGTTTATCTACGAGCGCCTCGGCATGAAGCTCACCAACCTGCTCATCGACGAGTTCCAGGACACGTCGCACCTGCAGTGGCACAACCTCCGCCCACTTGTCGGCAACAGTCTCGCCGAGGGGCACGACAACCTCATCATCGGCGACGAGAAGCAGGCCATATACCGCTTCCGAAACTCCGACAGCGAGCTGCTGGGAAGCATCGTGCAGACCCGCGACTTCCCCGACAGCCACACGCTGCGAGGCTTCAAGCCCGAGGACAATACAAACCACCGCAGCTCGGGCGCTGTCGTGCGCTTCAACAATACCGTTTTCAGCCGCATAGCGGCGCGCTACGGCATCGCGGGCTACGGCAATGTGGTGCAGACTCCCGGCAGCCGTTTCGGCGAGACTCCGGGCTATATTCGGCTGAAGTTCTTCGACAAGGACAATATGCCGTCCGACGAAGAGATAGGCGCGGCGCTCGCCCGCGACATCATAGCGCAGCACGACCGAGGGTACCGCTGGCGCGATATTCTTGTGCTTACCCGCAAGCGCAAGCAGGCGACCTTCGTGGTCGAGTACCTCACGACGCACTTCCCCGAGATTGCCGTCCTGTCGTCGGAGGCGCTGCTGCTCAGCAGCTCGGGTGCCGTGCGCACCATCATGAGCATGCTGAAGCTTGTCGAAGGCTCGTACTCGGGCAAGAGCGACGCAAAGGACGACAACGCCCCCAAATACGGCTCGCGCTCCGACACGGTGATGATGATCACGCGCTACAACTACTACCGCGCCGAGGGCTACGATACGCCCGATGCACTGCGGCTCGCCCTGGACTCGTCGGGAGAGACCGCCGGCTCGCTCGCTTCGGAGATTCGCGCCATACGTGCCGAGAACCCCGCCAACCTCGTCGCCCTTATCGAGGCTATAATACTGCACAAGGTCACCGAGGCGCAGCGCAGAGACGAGTACGCCTACATAGCGGCGCTGCAGGACATGGCCCTGAAGCACACCGAAGGCCCCGACCCGTCGCTGGCGGCGTTCATCTCGGCCTATGACCGCAACATCGAGAAGTGGGCCATAAAGGCGTCGGGCGACATTGACGCTGTCGAGATAATGACAGTCCACAAGTCAAAGGGCCTCGAGCGCGCATGCGTGCACATCCCCTTCGGCGACTGGGAGCTGGTGCATGACAGCCAGTCGATGTGGCTGCCTATGGACCGTCTCGAGGGCTTCGACCCGGCAGTGCTCCCGCCTCTGCTTTATGTGACGGCGTCGTCGAAGTCGCCTCTGCGCGACCCCGCCGTGTCGCCTTTCGCCCCGCTCTTTGCCGATGCCGACCGCTATGACCTTGTCGACAGCATCAACCTGTGCTACGTGGCGTTTACGCGTGCCAAGCGCGAACTGATTGTGTACAGCGCGACAAAGAAGATAGGCGAGGCGGTAATCGACGCCGTGACTATGCCCGCCACATCGGAGGAGACCTCCGACAACGCGCGCATTGATACGCTTGCCGGCTATGACGCGGCGACTATGACACTCGAGTACGGCGAGCCGACAGTGCCGCTGAAGCAGGAGAAGACCGCCGCAACTGTCGACGCCGGCGTTTATCCGGTGCTGTTCAGGCAGGACACAAGGCAGCTGACGTCGATCGACGACGCTCTGGCCACACACCTTGACATCGGAGGCGAGGAGGACAAGTATATCGTAGACCGCCCCGAGCCGGGATATGTGTCCCGAATGATGGATGCCGCCCGACGCGGCAACGACATGCACGCTATTCTCGCCGACGTGCGAGCCATAGGCGACCTGCGCCGCGCAGTCGACCGTTACGCCGCGCGTACGGCTGTCCCCGACGATGTCAGGGAAGAATACTACGCCGAGCTTGACGCCGCCATAAAGGCCGGAGGAGAGACCGTGGCGGCATGGTTCGACCCCGTGTGCAAGGTATATGCCGAGCGCACGCTCTACGTCGCCGGAAGCGGCAACTCGTTCCGCCCCGACCGTATAGTGGTGCGCCCCGACGGACAGACGACGGTCATCGACTACAAATTCACTACCGAGCCGCGCCCCGAGCACTTCGGACAGATGGAGAACTATCTCGCACTGCTTGCGAGCATAGGACGCGAGAATGCAGGCGGATACCTGTGGTACCCGCTGCTCGGTCGCATAATCAAAGTAAGATAATCAGAACACGCGCTTGCCGCCCACCCATGTGGCCTCGACGCGGTGTCTCAGCTCGCGCCCTTCGAAGGGTGTCCAGCGGCATGCCGACAGCACGTCGCTGTCGCTGATGACGTACGGGTCGCAGGCGCGCACCAGTGCCATGTCGGCGGGGCTGCCCGGAGCGAACGATGTATTGTCGGGCAGCGAGAATACGGCGGCGGGTCCGGCGTTCATCTTCGCCACGATGACCGACAGCGGCAGATAGGTCAGCATCAGGGGCAGCGCGAACTGTATCGAGGGTGCGCCCGACATGGCCGTTATGCCCGGCAGCATCTTCTCTTCCAGCAGGTGGGGGGCATGGTCGGTGCCGATGGTGTCGATGGCACCCGTGAGCAGAGCCTCGCGCAGCGCAGCCGCGTCGTCGGGAGTCTTTATGGCCGGATTGACCTTGTGGCGGGATGTGCGGTTGGCGCCGTCGCTCAGCACAGGGTCGAGGTAGAGCGGGGTAGTCTCCGCCGTGACGAGTTTGCTCTCTGACGGCCCGGGGGTAAGCAGCCTCTTCACTTCGTCGGCGGTGCTGACATGGGCAATATGGAGCCGTGTGCCGAACTTGTGTGCCATCTCGACAGCCATTGTCGCCGAGCGCAGGCATGCCTCGCGGGAGCGTATGCTGCTGTGCTCGCTGACGGGCACGGCCTCGGCGCTGCCGTAGCGGGCTATGGCGGCGGCAGTGTTGGCGGCTATGATGTCGTTGTCCTCGGCGTGTACGATGATGGGGAGCTTCTCCTCGGCGCAGTAGCGGAATACATCCTGCAGCTCGGAGCTGTCGGGCGATGCCATGGCGCCTGTCGATGTGCCGAGGAATAGCTTCACGGCGGGTGTGACGGCGGGTGTGAGGTTGCGCAGCTCCTCCATAGCGCCCGGCACGAGTCCCATAAGGGCATCGTAGCGCACGGCGCACGAGCGTCCGATGGCGTTCTTCTGCCCGAGCAGCTCGACGCTTGTCGTGGCCGGCTTTGTGTTGGGCATGTCGAAGACGTGTGTCACGCCGCCGGCAGCAGCAGCGCGGCTCTCGCCGGCTATTGTGGCCTTGTACTCGAGTCCCGGCTCGCGGAAGTGCACGTGAGTGTCTATAAGACCGGGGATGAGGGCGGCACCGCGGGCGTCGATTACTTCGGCACCGTCAGCTGTCGCGGGAGCCTGTCCTGTGCCTGATGCGGCTATGATGCCGTCGCGGACGAGTACCCATCCTATTGCGTTGATATTTTTCGCCGTCAGCAAGGCGTTGTGTATAAGCAGCTCCATAGTTGTCAAGGTGTCAGCGGCGTGAGTAGTCGGGGTATTTGGTGAAGAAACTGTTCCATTTCAGTCTTATCACGCCGAAGACGGCTTCGCCGAATATGCCGGAGTTCATCTTGCTTGTGCCCAAGACACGGTTTACGAAGATGATAGGCACTTCGACAACCTTGAAGCCGTATTTGTAGGCGGTGAATTTCATCTCGATCTGGAACGCATAGCCCTTGAACTTGATCGAGTCCAGAGGCAGAGCCTCGAGCACGCGGCGGCGGTAGCATACAAACCCTGCCGTTGTGTCGTGCACGGGCAGGCGTGTTATCAGCTGCACATACTTTGATGCGTAGAACGACATCAGAATGCGTCCCATAGGCCAGTTGACCACGTTGACGCCCGTCACATAGCGCGAGCCTACGACGACGTCGGCATTGTCGTTGACGGCGGTGGCGCGCAGACGCTCGAGGTCGGCCGGGTTGTGGGAGAAGTCGGCGTCCATCTCGCAGATGAAGTCGTATCCCTTGGCGACGCAGTGCTTGAAGCCGGTGATGTATGCTGTGCCGAGGCCGAGCTTGCCGGCGCGCTCGATGAGTTCGACCCTGCCGGGGTACTCCTTCATCTTCGCCTTGACGATGGCTGCGGTGCCGTCGGGCGAGTTGTCGTCGATAACGAGTATGTCGAAGGGTGTCGCGAGAGCCATCACCGCGTCGATAATGGCGGCAGCGTTCTCGCACTCGTTGTACATCGGTATTATGACGCAGGCGTCGGCTCTGTCGTTGGCTTGTTGGTTTGGCATGTTTTACGTTCTTTGGTCACAAAGATAATCCAAAATGACGGAAGGGCAAAATTATTCGTCTATCGAGTAGTTGAGGAAGTCGTTCATCGGCTTCAGGAGGCTGTAGAGCTCTGCCGCTTTCTTCTGCCAGTCTTTACGGGCGAAGAACTCGCGGGGCAGCTGACAGCCTTTGCCGTACTCGGTGAGGCGCAGCAGGTCGATGTCGGGGTGGTTGCGGTCGTAGCCTTTGGGCGCGGTCTTGAGCTGCGGGCCGTACCATCCGGGGAAGTGGCGCAGGATGTCGGGCGTCTCCGTTATCTCCCTGAACTCGTCGACGTTGTCGATTATGGCCTTGCGGAGCTTCTTGAGCATCTTGGGCTCGGGGCACCATACGCCCGAGTAGATGGCCGACTCGTCGACGCCCTGGTGGAAGTAGTAGCATGCCCTGTCACAGTGCCGTCCTGTGGGCGATATGAGAGCCGAGAAGTATGTCTTGTAAGGGGTTTTGTCGGGCGAGAAACGTGTGTCGCGGTAGATGCGGTAGAGGCAGCTCTTGGCCTCGACGTGTGCCAGCGAGGGGTCGAAGCGCGACATTTCGTCGATGAGCACCTGCAGCTCGGCTATCCAGCGTGCGCGCAGAGAGTCGTACTCGGCACGGTGAGCCGCGAACCACTCGCGGTTGTTGTTCGCGGCGAGTTGCTCGAGAAATTCGTATAGTTCGGTCATGTGTATGTGTTTTAGGTGGAGTGGATGCCGGGGTTACAGGTCGACCCACTTTACGTCGGTGATCTGTTCTTCTTTCTTGAAGTCGGTTGTGGCTGTCTTGTCGCGCTCCGACTTCTCGGTCTCGGTCAGTTCCACTTCGGTGAAGGCTACATATTCGCCTACGTCACGTGATATTTTCTTGCCTCGTCGGGCGGGCTTCTCCTCTCTGTTGCCGTAGAAAGCTCCGAAGGGGTTGTATCCGGTCCGGCTTTTGGCGGCGCGACGCCTCATCTCGGCCTCGGGGTCGGCCATGAAGCGCTTCCACTGACGCATGTTGCTCCATATCTGCCAGCCTATTCTGATAAGAGGCCACAGAATGAACACAATAAGGAATATAAGGAGTAACGATAGCATTGTAGATTGTCGTGTTAAAATGTTGGGTTATGGCTCGATGCCATAATAGAGAACAAGGGCGCGGGCGCCGATGTTCAGATGCGGCTCTGGCGGAGTATCGAGAGGAGGAGGTAGAAGAGTATTGTCCAGGCCAGACCGGAGATGCCGTAGATGGCTACGAATATTATCGCGGCCGCGATGATGGTGTAGCGGATGAAGTTCTCGTGGAAGTCGAAGTTCTTGAACTTGAGCGAGAACATCTTGAAGCGTCCTACCATAGCCGCGCACATGAAGGCGATGAGCACCCACATGACAAACCATCCGGGATATGCATACGAGCTTATCCAGCCGTAGACGCCGATCCAGAAGATGGCGTTGGCGGGGATGGGGAGGCCGCGGAACGATGTTGCCTGCTCGCTGTCGTTGTTGAACTTGGCCAGACGCAGCGCGCCGAAGGCCGGTATCAGCATGCAGGCGAAGGCTACCGGAAGTTGTGTGCCGCAGGCGAGCATGGTGTTGAGCATAAGCATGGCGGGCGCCACGCCGAAGCTCACAAGGTCGGAGAGCGAGTCGAGGTCCTTGCCCAGCGGCGAGAATGCCTTCAGCAGACGTGCCGAGGCTCCGTCGAGGAAGTCGAACACTGCGGCAGCGCCTATGGCAATCATAGCCCATGAGGCACCGCTGAGGCAGCCGAAAGTCTCATCGAGGTGGAAGGCCATAAATATGGCCACGCAGCCCGATATAAGGTTGAGACAGGTTATGGTGTTGGGGATAGAGGATACTATGCGGTTAGGCATTTTTTTCGGGATGAAGGCGTGCCACTTCGGTTATGCCACCGCGTGTCTTGTCGCCGATTTTAACTAAAACTTCGGTTCCGAGCGGCAGGTACAGGTCGATTCGAGAGCCGAACTTGATGAAGCCCATGTGGTCTTCGACCGAAGCTTCGTCGCCTACTGCGGCGTATGTGACTATGCGGCGTGCCATCGCTCCTGCTATCTGGCGCATGAGTATCTTCTGGCCGGCCGGGGTGCGGATGACTACTGACGAGCGCTCGTTCTCGGTGCTCGATTTGGGCAGGTATGCCGCCATGAAGCGACCGTTGTGGTGCTTGACATATGTCACTTCGCCGTCAACAGGGAACCAGTTGGCGTGTACATTGAAGACGCTCATGAACACCGACAGCTGTATGCAGCGGCAGTGCAGGCACTCGTCCTCGAATGTCTCTTCGAGAGCCACTACCGTACCGTCGGCCGACGATACTACAGTGTTCTCGTGCGTGCCGGTATACAGGCGGCGTGGTGAGCGAAAAAAGTTGACCACGAGCAGGTAGAAAATCGTGCAGACGACCGTCACTCCGATCGCCCAGCTCATTGGCCTGACCCATAGCCATAAAGGCACAATAATCACCGCCAATATGACGAAAAGCCATATCAGTATCGAGGTACCTTCATGATGGATTTTGACTCTCATACAGTTTTCAGGGTGATTATTGCTGCAAAATTAAGTAAAAAAACACAAATAGTCAAACCGTTTGGCCAACTTTTTTCGCTTTTTGTGATATAATAACAGCGAGGCAGGTATCAGTACTGCTCGTTCTCGTTGGGGAAATCGGATGTCTTGACGTCGTCGATGTAGCGGCTCACGGCGTCGTTGATGATTGACGACAGGTCGGCGTAGCGGCGGAGGAACTTGGGCGAGAAGCCTTTGTTTATGCCGAGCATGTCGTGCATGACAAGCACCTGGCCGTCGACACCGCCGCCTGCACCGATGCCGATGACGGGTATAGATACTTCCTTGGCCACTCTCTCGGCGAGGGCTGCGGGGATTTTCTCGAGCACGAGTGCGAAGCAGCCTATCTCTTCGAGCATGTGAGCGTCGGCGACGAGCTTCTCTGCTTCGGCTTCTTCCTTGGCACGCACTGCGTATGTGCCGAACTTGTTGATAGACTGAGGCGTAAGGCCGAGGTGACCCATGACGGGTATGCCTGCGCTGAGGATGCGCTCGATCGACTCGCGGATTTCAGCTCCGCCTTCCATCTTGACAGCTTCGGCGTGGCTCTCCTTCATGATGCGGATGGCCGATGCGAGAGCCTCCTTGGAGTTGCCCTGATATGTGCCGAAGGGCATGTCGCACACGACGAGTGCGCGCTGTGTGCCTTTGATGACGCTCTTGGCGTGGTATATCATCTGGTCGAGGGTCATCGGCAGTGTTGTCATGTTGCCTGCCATGACGTTCGATGCCGAGTCTCCGACGAGTATTACGTCCATGCCTGCTTCGTCGATGAGTTTTGCCATCGAGTAGTCGTAGGCTGTGAGCATGGCTATTTTTTCGCCGCGCTGCTTCATCTCGATAAGGCGTGCGGTCGTTACTTTGCGTTTGTTGTCTACGGTGTTTGTTGACATGTTCCTTTCAGGTTGATGTTCTGTTAGTTCTGTTTTATGTTACAGAGGAGAGGGTTTATGTCTTATCTCAGACCGAGCTGTGCGAGAATCTCGACAGCTTCGGCGGCAGTCATCGAGCGGCGGTCGGCGAGGCGGTCGGCGAATCCGCGGGCTATCGAGTGTATGCCCGAGTGAGTGAATATGCGGTGTACATATCCGAGGCAGCTGTCGAAGAGGGCGTCTGCCTCGTCGGTGTCGAGCGAGCAATGCTCGGCGCCCTCGGTGCGGACGGCCCGGCGGATGCCTGCGGTGTCGCTCTCCGACATGGCGCGGCCGCCAAGGACGTAGCGGCGGCATGCTATGTTGCCGAGTACCATCGAGGTGCTTGTCCGCAGGTCGTTGAGGGTCTGGTTCCACACGATTTTGGCCGACATGCGGGGGTTGCCCTTGAATCCGTAGTCGTGGGTCATGACGACGCACTCTCCCGGCTCGGCGTCAAGGTGTATGCCGGCGAGGTACTTCTCGCCGTCGCAGGCCACGAGCGTTATTGCCATGCCTGCAATGCCATATGTCTTGTCGCGCTCGTCGCTGTAGCGCAGTGATAGTTCGTTCATTTTTTGAAGTTATTTTTGAGTGAATAACATCGAAAACAAATTGTCAGTTCACAATCATTATCTTGGCCACGGCGCCCGACGATTTGCCGTCGGCGTTCTGCGAGGCGAAGACAAGATAGACGCCCGAGCGCACGCGGCGTCCGTCGGGGTCACAGCCGTCCCATGTCACGATGCCGCCCTCGGAGCGCCCCTGGAAGAATACGTTGCCGGCAGTGTCGGCGATTTTGACCAGAGATTTGTCCATCAGTCCGGTGATCGTAATCCACCCTGTGTAGTCGGGGCGGACGGGGTTGGGGTATGCGTATACGTCGCTGTAGTCTTCGGCGGCGGGGGCGGAGTCGCTCATGTAGCTTACAATGCCGTTGGATGTGCCGAAGTAGACGGTGTTGTCGAGGGGCGATGCCGCCACCGACCATACGCGGTCGTCGGGGAGGAGCGAGTTGTCGGATGTGAAGTGCTCCAGAATCTCGGTGCCGTCGGCGTTGACAAGATATACGCCCGATGTGGAGGTGGCTATCCACTTGCGGTTCGACGGGTCGACGGCGATGCTGTATATGCACTCGGCGTCAAGGAGATAGTCGCCGTACTCGGTGCCGTCGTTACGCGCAACGATAGGGCGCTTTATGCGGAAGTCGGCGTCGAAGAATTCGGCCGGGTCGCGGATTATGAAGAGGCCGCGGTCGGTGCCGACCCATATCTTGCCGTCGCGGTCTTCTGTCAGAGCGTGGAAGTAGGGGTATGTGAGCGAGTTGCCTTCGGTGTCGGTGAAGGACTTGCGGTGCATGCTGCGGTCGTCGGATGTGGTGGCGGGAGTATCGTTGTCGTCGTACATGGCCAGTCCGGTGCCGTATTTGCCGGCATAGAACAGCATGAAGCGGCTTTTGCGGCACACCAGCGAGCGGGTGTCGCGCTCGAGTTTTTCGTCGTTGAAAACTCTTTTGGGGGTCTTCCAGTAGGCTTTTACCTGCTCGGCCGGAGTATTGATGATGTTGAGTATGTTCTTGCGTCGCTCGGCGGGCAGAATCGAGTATGATTTGTCGACGTCGACATAGCCGTGGCCCATCCACAGGTTGCCGTGGCGGTCGATGTTGACGTCGAGCGTGCGGTTTCGCCATGTCGCGGTCACCGGTGAGTTTGTCTTGTTGAAGACATACACAGGCTTGCCGTTGTTGACCACCACGAGTCCGGCGTTGTTGTTGGCCACATAATATATGGCGGGGTTGTCGGGGTCTTCGACGATGCGCTGGCATCCGGTGAGGCGTCCGGTGGCGGCATCTGTTAGCCAGTCTTCGTACTTGTCGGCATACTCGGCCGCATTCTTCACGGCGGCGTCATGGATGTCGCCGTCGGCGACAATATCGACATACGACGGGGTGTTGTAGTTGTCGCCGGGGCTGTCCCACTGGTGGTTGGCGGCGATATTGGCCACATACAGCCGCTCGCCGTCAAGGCTGTAGTTCATGATGACGGGTGCCGCCACCGAGAATCCCTCGGGGCGTGAGGCGGCGCTGAGGAGCACGGGAGAGTCGCCCGAGAAGTCGTAGTGCGCGAGGCCTCCAGCATCCTGAAGCCATACCGACGAGGCGTCGGTCGACGAGAATATGCGCTTGCCCTGAAGTGGTTCTTTGATAGATGTGCGCTCCACATCGCCGTTTTTCAGGAAGTAGATGTTGCTCTTGTCCTGCAACATCAGACCGTCTCTGGTGATGCTTCCCGGCTGGGTGGGGATTACCCACGTGTTTGTGAGGCGGCTTTTTTTCTCGTTGAAGTCGAGGTCGTTAGTGTAGTAGTAATATGAGTCGCCTGTCTTTGACTTGAATGCCAGGCGGGAGTCGGTGAGCTTGTATACCTCGCCGAAGTGCCACAGCTTGCCCAGGAGGGTGAAGGAGTCGGAGGTGTTGTGGCGTCCGGCAGCCGGGGCGAAGTACATGTCAGTGCCGCGGATGAGCAAGAGGTGGTCGCCCATAGCGAAGATGAAGTCGGAGTTCTCGCCGTACATGCCCGACTCCTCGACTTCGCGCCGCACGTCGTTGTATGTCACGAAGCCGAACTCTGTGGCCACATAGAAGCGGTCCATGCCGAATGATATGTGGTTGATGCCGTGTCCGGTAGTGAGGATGGCGTCTTTAATCTCGGGCAGGTTGACGACCTTGCCGTCGTCGAAGAGCATGTCGATGTTGCCCGACGTGTAGGCTATCAGCAGGTAGTTCTTTTCGTAGTTGTAATATATGCCTGAAATCTGTGAGCCGTCGGAGAGCTTGTTGGCGGCGTTGTAGGAGTAGGACTCGTTGTCGTCGAAGCTGTAGTGGAACAGTCTGCCGCCGGTCAGCGAGTATACCTTCGACTCAGTCTCGACCACAGTCGTGTAGCTGTCGCCGACGGTAGGGTAC
>JAICZO010000410.1 GCA_029057255.1 Muribaculaceae bacterium
ACGTTGCAGCCGAAGCCCATGACGAGCGGTATGAACGACTTGCCGTGCAGGCCTATGCGGTGCATGACCTTGTCCATGATGAAGGCCGCGCGTGCCATATACCCCGTGTCCTCCATAAAGGATATGCAGAAGTAGAGGATGAGGATGTTGGGCAGGAACACTATCACGCCGCCCACGCCTCCTATGATGCCGTCGGCGACGAGGTCTTTGAGAGGGCCTGCCGGCATGAGGCTGTGTACGGCCGAGCTGAGCCATGCCACCGCGGTCTCGAGCCAGTCCATAGGGTACTGACCGAGCACGAATGTGGCCCAGAATATCAGCAGCATGATGGCGATGAAGAGCGGGAAGCCCCATACACGGCTGGTGGCCACCGAGTCGAGGACCTGTGTTGTGCGGCCGCTGCCGCGCCGCCCCGGTGTGTAAGTCTCGGCGAGCGCTCCGGCGACGAAACCGTATTTCTCCGCTGCCACGATCGACGATATCTCTTCGTCGCGCATGCTCTCGATGCGTCCGCGCAGCTTGTCGCGCAGCAGTATTATGGGGTTGTCGCCGGCGCGTCTGACATGCTCGCGCCAGCCCGGGGTGACGGCGGCGCTGTTGCGGTAGCGGTGTGTCAGGCGGCTCCATAGCGAGTCCTTGCCGCGCTCCTGCCTGCCGTCAGGGCTCTCCGTGGTCTCTATCTCCTCTTCCATCTCATGGTCGCCCTCGAGGAGCTTGATGGCCATGTATCGGGGCGAGAAATGCTTGCTGACAGACGGCGTGGCCTTAATCCTGTCGACAAGCTGACGGATGGCGGCCTCGAGGTCGGCGCCGAGGTTGACGTGGACGTGTCGGACAAGCGGGTCCTTGCCCTCGAAGACGTCGATGACCGTGTCGAACAGTTTGTCGAGTCCCTCGCCCGTGCGGGATACCACGGGCACCATAGGCACGCCTGTCATGGCGGCGAGATTGTGGTAGTCGAGCTTGTCGCCGCGGTGCCGCACGGCGTCGTACATGTTCAGCGCCGTCACCATGCTTATGTCCATGTCGATAAGCTCGGTGGTGAGATAGAGGTTGCGCTGCAG
>JAICZO010000411.1 GCA_029057255.1 Muribaculaceae bacterium
CGGGGGTGCCGTAGCTCAGTCCCAGAGCGGCAATCATGGCGCCCGCGGCGGTAGTGCCGAGACCTGTACGACTGCCGCGGAGGGTCTTCTACTTCATCTTGAGCCACAGGTTGCGCTCGGGCGACTTTACTTCGTCCGGCTCGGGGTCTGTCTCGATTTTTGCGAGGATGAGGTCTATCTTCTCCATCTCGAGGTCGATGATGTCATCCATGATTCGCTGAGCCTTGCGCACGTGGTGTGCGAGCAGGGCGTAGGCGAACTCTGCCTCGGCGGTGAAGGGAGCCTTCACGAAAGAGTACAGATTGACAGCGAGCAGGCGGCAGCTGTCGTAGGGGCATAGAGGTATCTCGCCGCAGGGGTTGGTCGATATGGTCTCGAAGCCGAGGTCGGCATAGCAGTCAGGCACCGACTCGCGGCGTATAGTGTCCCAGAAAAGCACTCCGGGCTCGGCCGACTTCCACGCGTTGGCCACGATTTTCTGCCACAGAGCTGCGGCGTCTATTTCCTTGGTGACCACAGGATTGTCAGAGTCGACGGGGTACTGCTGTATATATTTCTCGCCTGACTCCACGGCGCGCATGAAGTCGTCGTCGATACGGACCGACACATTGGCGCCCGTCACCTTGCCGGGTGTCATCTTCGCGTCGATAAAAGCCTCGGAGTCGGGGTGCTTGATTGACACTGTCATCATGAGGGCGCCACGGCGTCCATCCTGAGCCACTTCACGGGTTGAGTTGGAGTAGCGCTCCATGAAGGGGACCAGACCGGTGGATGTGAGAGCCGAGTTCTTGACAGCCATGCCTCTGGGGCGTAGATGCGACAGGTCGTGACCGACACCGCCGCGGCGCTTCATGAGCTGCACCTGCTCCTGGTCGATGCGCATGATGCCGCCGTAGCTGTCAGGCTTGCCGTCGACACCGATCACGAAGCAATTGGAGAGCGAGCCCACCTGGAAGTCGTTGCCGATGCCGGCCATGGGGCTGCCCTGCGGCACGATGTAGCGGAAGTCCTTGAGGAGGTCGAAAACCTCGTCGGCAGTCATACCCTGGGGGTATTTTGCCTCGATACGTGCAAGTTCTGCCGCCAGACGACGGTGCATGTCGTCGGGGTTAAGTTCGTAGATATTTCCGTCGCTGTCTTTAAGAGCGTATTTGCTCACCCATACCTGAGCGGCCAGTTCGTCGCCGCCAAAATATTCCAGAGAGGCCTCGAGAGCCTGCTCATATGTATATACCGGTCTTTCCATAGTCAGTTTTTCAAGCGACGGCAAAGTTAGTGGAAAAACGGGTCTTGTGCAAGCGAGTCAATGTGTTTTAACAGCAGAAGTTATCGACATGCTGTCGATAACTTTTGTGCCGCCTCACCACAGATTGAAGCGGTATCCCACCACCGCCTCGCCGCTGAGTATACCGCCGGCGAATGTAGTGCGTTTGTCGTTGACAAGAGCGGCGTCGAGTTTGACGACGGCGCCGCAGAACCACTTGTCGTTGTTCCACACGATAGATGTCTTGAGGCGGTTGTAGAGCGAGAACGACACTTTCTCGACGTCGGAGTTGACGAAGCCCTTGCGCACGCCCACGATGGGCGACTCGCTGACGCCGAACACCCACTTGGGATGGAAAACCCAGTTGTAGCCGTAGCCCAAGCGCAGACAGTAGTTGTGCGTGTCGACGCGGTAGTGGTAGTCGGTCCAGTGGTCGGGCAGCTGGTCGCGCAGCACGTCGGGCAGCGTACTGAAGTCGAAGTCAAGCTTCTGCGTGTATATCGAGAAGCCCGTGTAGAACGAGCCGTGACTCTTGCGCTGCACCCTGCTGAAGTTGAACGACGCAGCCTCGGAGTAGCGCTTGTGTGTGAAGAAGTAGTAGGCGTCGATACCCCAGGTGAGATTGTTTATGCCGTGAAAGGGCAGGTTGAGGTGCGCCGGGTCATTCTTGTCGCCGAAGCGTTTTATCGTCGAGCCTACATCATTCTTTATCATATATGCCTCGGCGGCGAAGAGCATGCAGTTGAAGCCGAAGCGGAAGCGCTTGCGCGAGCGGTCGACACCACCGATGAGCTTGCTGAGGTTGACGTCATAGCCCGCCGATATGGCAAGATATGTGAGGTAGATACCCGACGATGTCGAGGGGTCGCTGTCCATGAGTATATACTTGTTGTTGGGCAGCACGAAGCGGTAACCGTCGGTCCAGGAGTCGGTCGTGATTTTGGCGCTGAACTTGTAGCCTGTGCCTTTGACGTATGTCGAGTCGTAGCCGTTGAAAAACTTGTCGCCCCAACGGTATGTGTTGACGATGAAACGCGGGAACTTGCCCCACTCCGCGATGGAGTCAAGAGCGAAACTGATGCCGTGCGCCTTCGGGGCCGACATGAATACTGCCGAGAACAACAGCAGCAGGATGATATATGCGCGTGATGACTTCATTTCAAGGTGCAAAAGTAAGCATTTTAACGCAAATATCGCTAACATATCGACATTTCGTCGACTTTTGACCCAATAATAAAGACCGCAGAGACACTTGCGCCGTTGCGGCGCAGGCATCTCTGCTGTCTATATGTCGGTTTTAAGGTTTAAATCAGCATACGCCGAGACCCATCATCGCGTTTGCGACCTTCATGAAGCCGGCGATGTTGGCGCCCTTCATGTAGTTGATGTATCCGTCGGGCTCAACGCCGTAGGCGAGGCACTGCTCGTGGATGTCGCTCATGATGGTGTGGAGCTTCTGGTCAACCTCTTCGGCAGTCCACTGGAGGTGCATTGCGTTCTGGCTCATCTCAAGACCGGATGTAGCCACGCCGCCTGCGTTGACAGCCTTGCCGGGAGCGTATACGGTGCGGCTCTCGATGAAAGCGTCGATAGCCTCGGGAGTACATCCCATGTTGGACACTTCGGCAACCATCTCTACGCCGTTGGCGATAAGAGCCTTGGCGTCGTCGCCGTTAAGCTCGTTCTGGGTAGCGCAGGGAAGGGCGATGTCGACCTTCTGCTCCCAGGGCTTGCGGCCTGCGAAGAACTGCGAGCCGGCAAACTTCTCGGCATAGGGAGCGACAACGTCGTTGCCCGACGAGCGGAGCTCGAGCATATAGTTGATTTTCTCCATGTCGAGACCTGCGGGGTCGTATACATAGCCGTCGGGGCCGGAGAGGGTCACGACCTTGGCGCCGAGCTCGGTAGCCTTGAGGGCTGCGCCCCATGCCACGTTGCCGAAGCCCGAGATAGCGACGGTCTTGCCCTTGATGTCGTCATTGCGCTGCTTGAGCATGTTCTGCACGAAGTAGAGGGCGCCGAAGCCGGTAGCCTCGGGACGGATGCGGCTGCCGCCGAATTCCATAGCCTTGCCGGTGAAAGTACCGTCGTGCTGGTTGACGAGGCGCTTGTACATGCCGTACATGTAGCCTACTTCGCGGCCGCCTACACCGATATCGCCTGCGGGCACGTCGCGGTCAGGACCGAGGTTCTTCCAGAGGCCGAGCATGAATGCCTGGCAGAAACGCATTATTTCGCGGTCGCTCTTGCCGCGGGGCGAGAAGTCGGAACCGCCTTTTGCACCGCCCATCGGGAGGGTTGTGAGCGCGTTTTTGAAAGTCTGCTCGAAGCCGAGGAACTTAAGTATTGAGAGGTTCACCGAAGCATGGAAACGGATGCCGCCTTTGTACGGGCCGATGGCATTGTTGAACTGGACGCGATAGCCGATATTGTTCTGCACTTCGCCCTTGTCGTCGAGCCAGGTTACACGGAAAGTGACGATACGGTCAGGCTCGACCATACGTTCGATGATTTTGTTACGTTCGAATTCGGGGTGCTGGTTGTAGACGTCTTCGACCGACATCAGAACTTCACGCACGGCCTGAAGATATTCTTTCTCGCCCGGATGCTTTGCCTCGAGGGCTGACATGATGCTGTTAATATCCATAATGGTGTATTTTTTTTGACGCTCCGGCAACGGGGCCGGGAGTGATTTAGGGTTAACAGCGGCAAAGATAGCAACAATTATTGTACCCGCAAATTTTTTCTCGAAAAAACGAAAAAAGTGCGATTGGCTGCCCGTCCGGGACTGTTCCGCCCGGTGCTATTCGACTACGAATATCGAGAAGTTGACCGAGCCGTAGGCGCGATGGTCGGCGAAGTGGGGCAAGGACGAGAAGTCGTGCTTGCGGCTGTGCTCGACAATGACGACCGTGCCGGGCTTGACAAGTGCCGAGCCAAGGATTTTGCCGGGAATCTCGGCGAAGCCGTCCATGTCGTAGGGAGGATCGGCGAAGACGATGTCAAACGCTTTGGGCGCCGAGGCGATGTAGCGCAGCACGTCGCCGCGCACGAGACTGAAGTTATCGGCTCCGAGCTCGCCTGCCACCTTGGCGATGAAGCGTTGCTGGGTGGGCGCTTTCTCGACTGCCGTCACATGGCGGCACTCGCGCGAGAGGAACTCGAAGCTTATCGCTCCGGTGCCGGCAAAGAGGTCGAGGGCGTCGAGGCCTTCGAAGTCGAGCATGTTCTCGAGCACATTGAATATGTTCTCGCGCGCGAAGTCGGTGGTGGGGCGTGCGGTTATGTTTGAGGGCACGTCGAAACGACGGCGGCCGTATTTTCCTCTTATTATTCGCATAGCGGGAGTATTACAAGTGGGAATGGCGCATTGAGAGCCTCGCGGCCGTTGCGGAAGGCGGCCGACGGGAAAATAACCGGCATGACGCATGCGGCATACTGCCTCAGGCGGGGCATGACGGCGTCGCGCGCGGCATGGTCGCCGCAAAGCAGAATCTCGTCCTCGGCAGGGTCGAGCCCGGCGATATTTGCCGAGGCAAGAGTATAGTAGAGGGCGTCGTCATCCGAGGGTATGGCGTGCGTGGTCACCACGGCAGGGCGTCCGTCGGTCCCGAAGGCAAGAATGTCGGCACTGCGGCCGCGTCCGTTGGCGTGCAGATGCAGGTAGATTTTGCCGCTGTTGCCCAGCAGGCTCTTGCGGCTGAAGTAGCGCATGAGCAGACTGATGTGGCAATGCATCGCCGGGTTGCGGAATGTGCGCGCAAGGAAGTTGGCGACATCGGTGTCGAGAGTCCACAGCACCGCCGCGCCGCTGTCAGGCACCGCATCGGCATATACCGTACACGGGCTGTCGGCGCTCAGACGGAGGTACTCGGCAAGGCGCTCGTGCATGTCGTCGTCAAGCCCCTCGGGCACGACGGAGTAAGCACGCGTGCGCACCACGACATCGACCGAGCCGAAGTCGGACAGCAGCACCGGAGCGGCATAGACCGCCTCCTCGATGGCCTTGCGGCGGTCGCGGGCAGGGTCGAGCGGCAGCGAGAAATGCAGCAGCGACGACTCCTCGACCGTAGACCACACCACCGCACGGATGGCGTCGGTGTCGATCTGCAAGGCGAGGCGCCAGAGGCGCGGGCGCTCGATAGATGATATGTCGTTGTGCCGTTCTGTCATTTTTTGCACCACAAAGTTAGCTATTTTTGCCGAGACGGCAAACACCCGTCGTAATAGCAGCCGTGCTCGCGGGTGTATTCGACAAGCGATCGGAAAAGGGCGTTGGACGACAGCAGCGTCGCATTGCCTATTATAACAAGATGTTCGCGCGCACGCGTCATGGCGACGTTCAGCTTGCGGTCGATGACGGCGCCGTCTTCCTCGAAGGCGTTGTCGGTCAGAAAACCGAGCTGCGCGGGGCGCTTCACGGTGAAGCCGTAGAAGATGTATTTGCGCTGACTGCCCTGGAAGCGCTCCACCGTGTCGACGGTTATGCCGTCGAAGGCGTCGATGCCGTAGCTCGCAAGGGCACGGCGCACGGCATTTATCTGGCTGCGGTAAGGCACTATCACGCCCACCGTATCGTCGGGGTCGAAGCTCGCCTCGCCACGGTATACATCGGCGACAAGCCCGGCTATGAGTTCGGCCTCGAGGGTGTTGACCTTGTCGGCCTCGTCAGCGACACGCCCGACGACATTTACAAATGCCAGACGCCCCATTATAGCATCCTCGCCAAGCCCGGCGGTCTGATGCGGCAGCGGCACTGGCAGGAGGCGGCCGCCGTAGAAAGCGCGGCTCGGGAAGTCGGCGATGTCGCGATGCATGCGGCCCTGACGGGTGAGCATATATGTCACCGACGGGTCGTCGGCATAACGGCGCAGCAGGCGCTCGAAGAGCGAGTGGCGGCAGTCTGTCAGCCCTATGGCGCAGAGCGCCGGGTCGTCGACAACCGAGCACGACTGGGGCTGGAGCACGACGGCCGGCAGCTGCTTATGGTCACCGATCATGACAAAACGCCGTATCGACGGCTTGCCGTCAGGGCCTACCGAGCTAAGCATGCCTGTCAGCTGCGGCTCGAGAATCTGCGACGCCTCGTCGATGACGGCGAGCGAGAACGACCGCAGCCCCAATATGCCCGAGGCGGCATTGACAGCCGCCACAGTGCCCGCCACAACGCGTGCCCCGCGGATGAGCTGCCGCACCTGTGCCACGTCGGCGCATCCGTCGATGCGGTTGCGGAGCAGATAGGGTCTGTAGTCCTCGGCTGTCGACAGCTCCTGCCCGATGCGGACAAAGTCAATGCCGCACTCGACGAGCTTGGAGCATATCTCGTCGACAGCACGGTTGGTATACGACAGCAGGAGCACCGAAGTACCCTCCCGCGCAAGCTCCTCGCGCACCGTCGTCACCATGCCGTACGATGTCTTGCCCGTCCCCGGCGGGCCTATGATAAGGAAGAAGTCGCGCGCCTGCGCCACCCTCAGGGCGAGTCCGTCGAAATCGCCGTGGCCGAGGCGCAGAGTCTCCCGCGGGTCGACCGACGGCCGGCGTCGCATCAGCAGCAGGTCGCGGCGGCTGCCGGGCGCTGTCAGGAACGAGCGCAGGCCGGCAAAGAGCGAGGGGTACGACGAGTCCATGCTGTCATGCTCGATGGCCCACGGCGAAGCGGCGTAGCGCGTATATGGCAGCGCGCCCGACTGCACGAAGCGCAGACGCAGCTCGATGTCGGCAGCGCCTATACGCACTATGGTGCAGCGGTGCACCATCTGTTTTCTTAAATCAGGCTCCTCGCCCTCGGCATAGGCATAGAGCAGCACGGCATCGCCGGGGCGGAAGTTGGCCATGCCGCACGAGTCGGGGTCGAAGCGCATCACAATAGTCTCCACTACCCCGTCATGCCCCGAGGTCGGACTCACAAGACGCAGCCCGGCATACACCGAACCGGCGTCGAGCTTCTCCGACAGGCTGCAGTGCCATGCCGACGACAGTCCCGAGGCGCGTCGGCCGGGGGCACCGCTCTTCGACAGCCAGTGCTCGGTGGCGCAGAAACGCCACATACGCAGGAAGTATGCGCGCTCGAGGCCGTCGGATAGGCGTACCGGCTCGAGCAGACTCTCGAGCTGCGGCTTGGTATATCGCAGCCACAGACTGTCCTGCCGCTGCGGCGCGAATGCTGCGGCGTCGAGATTCCCGACCGGCGAAATATCGCCAGAGACTATACGGCGCTCGATGCCGACAATCTCGTTGCGCACCTGCATGGCCTCGGCAAAGAGCTCAGGAGCGAAGCCGAGCGAGATGAGCGGCTCGCAGTAGCGGGAGTACAGCAGAAAGGCGTCGAGGCGGTCGTCGCCCGACACCGCACCGCCGACATTACCCAGCCTGAGCACGGCCATATACAGCAAGAGCTGCACATAGTGCGGCCGGCGGTGTCGCGGCACCGTGAAGTCGCCGCAGGGCCACTCCCCTTTCCCGGCCTTCTGCTCCACGAGCAGCCTGCCGTCGAGCTGGAGCATGTCCATACGCCCCTGCAGGCCGAGCATCTCGGAGAAAAATGCCGGCTCGAGCACGACGTCGCGGCGGTCAAATCCGGTGAGACCGTCGGCGAGCGTGTGCCTGACAGCCTTCTCGATATTGACCTTCTGCTCACGGGCGCGGGTGTGGAAGTCGCGGCCTATGTCGCACGTTGCGAGGCTGACGGCATTGCTGCGGAAAAAGTCGAGCACACTGCCGGCATAGTCGGTCTCCTCGCCGTCGGCACGGTGTATCTCGGCGTCGAGCAGGCGCGATGCGAAGTTACCGAGGATGACTGCCTCGTTGTTGACCGGAGGCGACATCTTCTTCACGAGACTTATGCGGGCATCGGTGGCGTAGGTCTCGAAGCAGCCCGCCACCTGCGTGACATTGACGAGGTAGTCAGGCTCGTATACGATATAGGCAGCCGTACAGACGCCCTTGTTCTCGCGCGGGAATACCAGATTGAGCTGGCTGCCCTCCTCCACCAGCGAGGCTATGTGGCACAGATGCGGCGCCCCGGCATCGAGCAGAATCTCGCGGCACTCGCCGCCGTCGGCCACACACCGCAGCATATTGCCGTCGGAGCCGAGCACCACCACCCTCATGTAGTCACCGTCGCGGTCGCGGACCTCGTCAGCCGCCTCGTCAAAAGAGCGCAGGCCTGCGCCCAGCGAGGCGGGGACGGCACGGCCCGAGACGAGAGCCACAAAGCGGGCGAAAGCGCTGATGTCGCCCGCAAGACTGCGGACAAGCACGGCCTCAGGCGTGACTCCGTGGCGGCGGAAACGCACACGGGCGGCACTGACGGCACGCCGCAGCTTACGGTCGGCGCCATAGCGGCGCAGCAGATAGTCGGTCTGCGGGAAAGGCCCCGCGAAGCCGATGCCGCTGCCCGACACGGACTCGTCGAGAAAAGCGGCAAAAAGCCCCGCAAGGCGCTCATAAGCCTTACGGATACTAACAGGGAGCATCAGCTCCTCAAGTTCGGCAAAATATATTCCGGGGTCTGACATAAACATTTTAAAGCATACAAAATTACGCAAGGACGGCGACTTTTGCAAATCCTTAATATTAGTGAAATTTTGATAACACCGGCACAGCAGGCGCGAAATTTTGCGTACCTTTGCTCTCATGACTTTCACTGCACTTTCTATAATCACCCTCATACTGTCGCTTGCGGCGGTCGTGGCTACGTTTGTGCCGCGTCTCCCGGCAGTGGCAGCATCCTACGCCGCCCTCGTGTGCGCCCACCTTGCCGGTGCCGTCTATGTCGACACCACGGTGCTTGTCTACTGGGGCGTGGCCACGGCGATAGTCCTTGGCCTCCGCATGCTCCAGCCCAAAGCCCTCGTCGAGGCCGGGCACGGCCAGGGCTACGTCGCTCTTGCCACAATTGTCGGCGTCGTCCTCGGCTACCTGTGCTCACCCACTGCCGCCGCAGTCATCCTCGGCGGAGCCATAGCCGCCTTCCTTGGCGCCACCGCCTATATGCGCACCCCTGCCGGCCCCGGTTTCGGCATATCGTCGCGCCACTTCATCGAATACCTCTGTGCCAAGGGACTGCCCTGTGTGGTCGCTTGCTCAATGTCAACAATAGCCGTAGCCTCACTGTTATGAAAAAGATAGCGTCAATAATACTTGCACTACTGATGCTGTCGCCGGCGATATGGGCCAAAGCGGGAAAACGCGAGGCTCTCGGCCGCCCCGACCTCGAGGCCATAGCAGCGGCATCTGTCGACGAAAACTCAAAGTTCTTCTACCCCAGGCTCCTGAAAGCTTTCATGGCCAACGACACGACCATGACACCGGAGGAGTTTCAGTACTTCTACTACGGGACCATGTTCCAGGAAGACTACGACCCCTACCGCGAGGCGCCCAACCCGGCACTGCTGCAGGAACTGCTCCCCGTCTATGCCAAAGAGAAGCGCACACGCGCCGACAGGGAGAAGATGCTCGACTACGCCCTGCAGGTCATCGACGACAACCCCGTCGACCTGCGGCAGCTCACCAACAGAATATATGTCTACGAGCAGAACCGCAAGTATGACCTTGCCAAAATATGGCAGTTCAAGCTCAATCACCTGCTCCTGGTGATAGCCGCCTCGGGCACCGGCACCGACCCCGACAACGCATTCATCGTCGTATACCCGCAGCACGAGTACGACTTCATCAACCTGTCGAAACTCACCGCATCGAGCCAGAGCTTCGTGCCGCCGCACTTCGACTACATCAGCGTCAGCGGCAAGAAAGGGGCGCCCGAAGGCTTCTACTTCAACATCGCCGAGCTGCTCAACCAATACTTCATCAAGCATCCGTCGGAGCTGCACTCAAAAGCCGAAAAGGAGTAAAAACACCCCGCAAGACATCAAAAATACATCAAAAGTACAGCGGCAGTCGATAAAAGATTCATTTTTATCGACTGCCGCTGTTTATTTGTCGAATAAAAAATATATCTTTGCAGGCTCCCCGCACAAAAGCCGGAGCTTAAGAATTAACGATACACACATGATGAAAAAACTCAGCATTATGCTCATAGGAGCACTGGCATCGGCATTCGTGGCGAATGCTGTGCCGGCCAAGAGAGGATTCTTCTCCTATCAGCAGCCAGACGGCTCTGTCATCTCTCTGCAGCTCAGGGGTAGCCAGCACGGCCACTACTACCTGACCGACGACAACGTACCCGTCCTGATGGACAATGACGGCGTTTTCCGCTATGCCTTCACCGACAAGACAGGCAACATCAAACTCTCGTCGGTCCAGGCGCAGAACCTTGTAAACCGTAGCGCGGAAGGCGTCAAGGCTATCAGCGAGAGCAGCTACGAGACTTTCGACGAGGCCTTCTCGCTCCGCTCATCGCGTCTTGCCACCCGCCGCGGCAAGGCTCCCCAGAGCGGTCTTGGAACATACAACAACGGATATCCCACAACCGGCAAGGTACACAGCCTTGTGATTCTCGTCGAGTACGCCGACGAAGCATTCCACACCGAGTCACCCAACGAATACTTCACCCGCATGCTCAACGAGGAAGGATTCTCCGACAACGGCGGCACAGGCTCGGCTCGCGACTACTTCCTGCACCAGTCCAACGGACAGTTCGACGTGACATTCGACGTCGTAGGCCCCGTCAAGCTGCCCAACAACCGCTCGTACTACGGCGCCAACGACGCATACGGCAATGACGCACGCGCTGAGTACATGGTCATACATGCCGCCGAGATTCTCGACCCGGACCTGAACTTTGCCGACTATGACTACAACAACGACGGCATCGTCGACAATATCTTCGTCCTGTACGCAGGCCTCGGCGAAGCCGACGGCGGCGCACCCTCGACCGTATGGCCCCACTCCTGGGAGCTGCCCGACCCCGTGACCCACGACGGCAAGACTATCAAAGGATACGCCTGCGCCAACGAATGGAACCTCGACAACACCCCCTCAGGCATCGGCACCGTAGTCCACGAGTTCTCGCACGTAATGGGTCTGCCCGACCTCTATGTAACCGGCGGCAGCGGTTCGTTCACTCCCGGCTCATGGAGCATACTCGACATGGGTCCCTACAACAACGACGGCAACACTCCCCCCAACTTCAGCGCATACGAGCGCAACGCTATGGGATGGATTGACCCCATCATCCTCGACGGCCCCGAGACAGTGACCCTCGAAGCCATCCACCGCAGCAACAACGCATGCCTGATTCCGACTGAGAAAAACAACGAGTTCTTCCTCCTCGAGAACCGTCAGCAGGAAGGTTGGGACGAATATATCCCCTACCACGGCATGCTCATCTGGCACATCGACTATGACGAGAACATCTGGCGACGCAACATTGTCAACAACTCGCGCTCGCACCAGTACGTCGACATCGAGGAGGCCAACAACAACCCTAACAACAACAACCTCACCACTATGAGGGGCTACCCCTTCCCCGGCACGTCGCGCAAGACGAGCTTCACTTCGACAACATCGCCCGCTCTCCGCACATGGGCTAACAAAGGCATCGACCTGCCCATCACCGACATCACCGAGTCGGAGGACGGCGTGATAAGCTTCAAGGTCGACGGCGGTCGCATCGACCTCGCCACTCCCGAGGCTCCCGAGCTCACTGCCGACGACAAAGCCAACATTAGCGTGACATGGAAACCCGTCGAGCTGGCCACCGAATACCTGCTGACCGTATACACAAAAGAAGACGGCGAGCAGAAAATCTTCGGCGAATACGACCGCTTCAACGTGGGCGACGTCACAACCCACACTATCGAGAATGTACTCGGCAAGACCGAATACTTCGTCACCGTGACAGCGGCTGTGAGACGCAACTACTCCGAGCCCTCGCCCGAGGCATCGGTAGAAACTCCCGAAATCGACATCGAGTATCTCAAGCCCACCGCACTCTCGGGCACAAACGACAAGGGCGAAGTCACCCTCTCATGGCTCGCACTGCCCGGCGCCGAGAAATACCTGCTCACCATCGAGGCTGAAGTGCTCGGCGAACCCGAAGACATGACAATCGACTTCGGCAGCAATACGGAAGTCACATTCCCCGAGGGCTGGGTATGGGAAGGCGGCGAAAAATGCTCCTACAAAACTTCTTCGACCGGATACTTCGGCAACTCAGCTCCCTCGCTGAAATTCTCGGCCAACGGCGAGACGCTCACATCGCAGCTCTTCAAGGGCATCATCAGCAATGTCAAGTTCTGGCTCAGAGGCGCCAACGCACAGGCTCCGAACTACTTCAACGTTGAAGGCCGCTACGACACCACCGACGAATGGTCGACACTCTACTCTGTCAACCCCATTTCGACGGTAAATGCCAAAGGCACGGTCTTCGAGTTCAAGCCCGCGGTCAACACACGCCAGATACGCTTCATCTACTACAGGACCAGCAATGGCAACGCGGCTCTTGACGACATCTGCGTCACCATCCCCTCAAGCAAGTTCGAGGCTATGGAAAGCCACAACCGCCTCGACGTCGGCAATGTGCTTGAGCACACTACTACAATCGCGACGTCCACCGACCGCATCCGCTTCTTCATCGAGGCTCAGAATGCCGAAGGCCGCACATCGAAGCGCTCCAACATCGTGACCATAAACATGAACACAACATCGGGCATCGGCAACACCGCCGTAGCCCGGGCCTCTGTCACCGTCGACGGCTCTGACGTCCTCTACACAGGCAAGGCCGGCGCTGTGGTCAGCGTGGTCAACCTTGCCGGCGCCACCGTGGCAACAACTGTCGCCGACAGCGAAGGCAACGCCTGCATCACCCTGCCTGCCGGATTCTACATCGTCCGCACTCCCGACAACGCAAGCAAGGTCGTTATCCGCTGATAGCGCCTGCACATATCATACAAAAGCAATCCCGGCCCCGCGTCGGGATTGTTTTTTTACGCCCCGTCGGTCATGGCGGCAAGTCTCGTCATGTTGCCGATAATATTCGTTGTACGCTTTAGATATGGGGTTAGAGTATCTTCATCCTGTAAGAATCTGATTAGCGCCGGCTCGCCGCGCCCCCGCACGGCGCCATGCCCGTCATACTAAAGAACAAACCCGCCCGGAAACTTTCCGGACGGGTTTGCTGTGTTGTATCGGAGCTTGGACGCTTACGCGAGGAAGCCGAGGAGCACACCGGCAGCCACAGCCGAGCCGATCACACCGGCTACGTTGGGGCCCATAGCGTGCATGAGCAGGTAGTTGGAGGGGTCGTACTCCAGACCGAGGTTGTTGGAGATACGGGCCGACATAGGCACTGCCGACACACCTGCGTTGCCGATAAGGGGATTGATCTTCTTGTCCTTGGGCAGGATGAGGTTGAAGAGCTTGACGAAGAGCACGCCGCTCGACGAAGCGATGACAAAGGCCATGAAGCCGAGGAAGAAGATGAAGATGGTCTGCGGGGTGAGGAACTGCGAAGCCTGTGTGGAGGCGCCGACAGTCATACCGAGCAGGATGGTGACGATGTCAGTGAGGGCGTTGGACGCTGTCTTGGCAAGACGGGTTGTCACACCGCACTCACGGAGCAGGTTGCCGAAGAAGAGCATACCCAGCAGGGGGATACCCGAGGGCACCACGAAGCATGTCAGGAGCATGCCGACGATGGGGAAGATAATCTTCTCGTTCTGCGAGACGGCACGGGCGGGTTTCATCTTGATGAGACGCTCCTTCTTGGTGGTGAACAGGCGCATCAGCGGCGGCTGGATGACAGGCACGAGTGCCATGTAGGAGTAAGCCGACACTGCGATGGCGCC
>JAICZO010000412.1 GCA_029057255.1 Muribaculaceae bacterium
AACTTGGCGTCAAGGAAGGGCTCGCGGCCGCGGAGGGGCGAATCCTCGGGAGCTACGAATGAGAGCTTGAGGAAGTCGCGGTCGTTCATGCGCTTGTAGAGAGCGGCGCCGATCTCGGTGAAGGCACCCTGCTCGGGAGCTGCGTAGCCGAAGTTCTCCTCGTTGCAGCAGAATGACGAGAATGTGCGGATACCGCCGGCCTGCACGATGTCGTCCTCCTTGTTATACTGACCTGCGAAGAGCCAGCTGGAGAATGAGCTGTTGTTGAAGCCGTTGGTCTTGTCGTGCCACTCCGCCTGGGTGAGGGGAGTGCCGCCCGATGTAGTGATGGCAAGGCGAGCGTACTTGGCTGCCTCGGCATACTGTGCTGCGGCGAGCTTTGCGTCTTCGTTGATTTCGGCCTGGTAGCTTGCATCCCAGATATAGGCGCGGGCAAGCAGACCGTAAGCTACTGCGAGCGTGGGAAGAGTCTTGTCGCCAAGGTTCATCTTGCTCTTCTCGAAGTATGCGACAGAGTTGTTGAGGTCGGTGGTGATGAAGGCGAACATATCGTCGTGAGTTGCGCGGGGGTTGTTGCGCGACTCCTCTTCGGTAGTCTTTTCGGTCACGATAGGCACGGTGAGACCCTTGATGTCATAACCATCCGTGCTCGTACACTCGGGGAAGAGGTCGGAGGGGAGCACTTCGTACATACGTGCCATGTCCAGGTAGATGAAGGCACGGTATGCGAGACCTGCGGCGAGGTAGGTCTGGAGTTCGGGAACTTCAGTCTCGGTGTCGACGCTGCCGATTACCTTGTTGGTGGTGAGGATCTGTTCGTAGTGATAGTTCCAGATTACCTGAGTTGCAAGCTTGGTGGGAGCTGTGGAGAGTACAGCGCTCCATCCACCAAACCAGTCATAGCCGCCGGCATAGCGTACTGACATGTCTTCGGTCATGACGTCGCGGATGTGCATCATCGACGGGTAGCCGCCGTCGTAGTGTGCGTCCGGGTCGATTGTGATTTGGTTCATGCGGGCGGGCATACCCCAAAGCACAGCTTCGGTAGCTGCCGCATTTCCCTCAAGCTGCGACTGGATAACGCCGCTGGTAGGAATGGGGTCTTCCATACAGCCGGTCAGCAGTGGTGTTGCGAGCACTGCTACTGCGAGTGATTTATATATTGCTTTCATTGTAGATTTCATTGATTAGAAAGTTACAGTAAGACCGCCGGAGATAGTGCGGACAGCAGCGTTGTAAGAGTTGCTTGAGCCGCCGGTGAACGACTGGCGGGGGTCAAGACCCTGACGCTTCGACCATACCCATACATTCTCGCATGCGAAGTATACGCGGAGCTTGGTCAGGTACATCTTCTTGACAATGTCAGAGGGCAGGTTGTAGCCGAAGTTGATGTTGTCAAACGAGAGGTACGAGCCGTCGATGAGGAAGCGGCTTGACATCGATGCGCTGTTGATGTCGCCGTACATGAAGCGGGGTGTGTTGCTGTTGGGGTTCTCGGGTGTCCATGCGTCGTAGAGGTCGGCGTGGAGGTTGGTACCTGTGCCTGAGCCGGAGGGCGATGCCATCAGACCTGCGTAGCTTGAGTCATATACCTTGCCGCCGATACGGTAGCTGAACATGAGCGAGAGATCGAAGCCCTTGTAGTCGAACGAAGTCTGGAAACCGCCGAACATGGGGGGCAGACCGGTGCCGCAGAGGGCGTTGGTAGCCTCGCCGTAGTTTGTAGTGGTTGTGGTTTTGCCGGTTTCGTTACCCTGGCCGTCGACAATCTTCTTCTCGTAGACGGGCATACCGTTGGTGGGGTCTACACCGAGGTACTTCTTCATGTAGAAGGTGTACATGGGCTGGCCTTCGCCGTAGTAGTAGCTGCCGCTCGAGTAACCGGCAACACCGTCGACAGTCATGAGCTTACGCTCCATGGGGAGGCTCTCGATCTTGTTCTTCTGCCATGTGAAGTTGGCGGTGAGGTTCCAGTTGAAGTCGCGGGTGTGGATGAGGTCGCCGCTGAGTTCAGCCTCGATACCGGCATTCATCATGTTGCCCACGTTGTCGTAGTAGCCCATGAAGCCGAACGAAGAGGGGAGGGGAAAGTACATGAGCATGTCAGATGTGCGACGGTAGAAGCCGTTGACCTCACCGCGCAGGCGGTTGTTGAACATGCCGAATTCAACACCGACGTTGAAGTTGCCGTTCTTTTCCCAGGTGATGTTCTCGTTACCCTTTGTGCTGGGTGTGAGGGCGGGGTTGCCGTTAGAGTTCACGAGCGAGTAAGTGTCGATGTAGCGGAAAGCACCGATTCTGTCGTTACCCTGCTCGCCATAAGAAGCCTTGAGCTTGAGGTTGTTGATCCAGTCAACCTGGAAGAAATCTTCCTTGCTGATGATCCATGCGCCGCCGACCGACCAGAAGTTACCCCAGCGGTGCTTGGGATGGAAGTTGCTCGATGCGTCGCGACGGTAAGAAACAGAAGCGAAGTACTTGTCGTCGTAGTTGTACTGGCCGCGGAAGATCCAGCCTTCTACGTTGTACATTGTAGTGTACGAACCGGTTGTGCCGTCAATGATGGCACCGTCGAGTTCGTCATTGGAGGGGAGGAACATGTTGGTGCGGCGGCCGGAGAGGGTGTAGTAGTTCTCCTTGTAGTATTCGTGGCCGGCGAGCACCTCGGCAGTGTGGATGTTGTTGAAGGTGTGGTTCCAGTTGAGGAGCTGCTGGAAGGTGTAGTCAACTTCGCGAGAGTGTGTCTTGTCGACGATACCGTTCTGAGTAGCGAACTGGCCGTAGTAGGGGTTGTTTGTCGATGTCGAGCGGTTGTCCATGAAGTTGACGTTGTTGTTGGCGGTGAACTTGAAGTCCTTCAGGAAGCGGACTTCAACGAAGCCGGTAGCAGTGAAGAGGTTGCGGTCGGCCTTGTTCACGTTGAGGAATGCGTCAGAGATGGCGTTCGAGCCGGGCATGAAGGGGCGGCGGAGGCCTGCGTTCAGACCCGAACCGTAGTCATAGCGGGGGAAGTTCTGAGCGTCGTAGATAATCTGCTTGTTGGCGTCGCGCATGAAGAGGGGGTAGATAGGTGCTACCTGTGTGGCGAACGCGAAGATGTTGCCCGACGAGTTGGAGGCACCTTCGTCGGCTGTGGCGATGAGGTTGACGTGAGAGTACTGGGCGGTGGCGCCGACCTTCAGCCAGGGCTTGGCCTGGAAGTCAGCCGAGATACGACCCGAGAAACGCTCGAAGCTCTGAGGTGTCACGACGATACCTTCGTTCTTGAGGTAGCTGACAGAAGCGTAGATGTTGCTCTTGTCAGTGCCCTGCGAGATGTTCACGTTGTACTCCTGGCGGAGGCTGTTGCGGTAGGTGTAGTCGAGCCAGTTGTCGGGCTGCAGCCAGAAACCGTTCTGCAGGCGGCCGAGAGTGGCGTTGGGGTTGAGCTTGCCGTTGGTACCGATGAGGCTCTGGCCTTCGGGAACGGTGTATACATTATAGTAGAGACCGTACGAGTTCTGTGCGGTGAGGTTGGCGTTGGCCCATGCGTGACCGGCAGCGGGAGTCATGCCCATACCGCCGATGTTAGACTGTTTTTCACCGATAAGCTCGGGAGCGTAAGTAGCGTAGTTGTAGAGCGACTGATAGTAGAGCTCGTAGTACTGTGCGGGGTTGGTGATATAGTTGTAGTCCTGGGTAGCACGGCTGTTGGAGCCCCACTTGGCGTCGAGAGTCACGGTAGCCTCGCCGAGCTTGGCGCGCTTGGTGGTGACGAGGATGACACCGTTGGCACCGCGGGCACCGTAGAGTGCGTTCGAAGCGGCGTCCTTGAGGACAGTCATCGACTCGATGTCGCTGGTGGAGAGGTTCGAGAGCGAACCGGTGAAGGGTGTGCCGTCAACAATGATAAGAGGAGACTGGCTGCCCTGTACCGATGTCACACCACGCACCATCATGGCGGGGGAAGAACCGTCGGCAGCACCCGATGAGTTAGCGAGCTGGAGACCTGTTACACGGCCTGTGAGGGCGTTGAGGGGGTTGGTCACCTGTGTCTTCTCGATAGCGGCAGCATCGACAGTAGCGGCAGAGCCGGTGAACGACGATTTGGTCTGTGTACCATAGGCCACGACAATAACGTCGTCAAGAAGAGAACTTTCCTGAACGAGTCGGATGACCATGTTGCCGTCTGTAATGGCGACGTGCTGAGTTTGGTAGCCTACGTAGGAAACCGTAAGGTTTTTGGCTGTTGCGGGGACTTTCAGGGAGAAATGACCGCTGGCATCAGTAGCGACGCCGTAACCTGTCCCGGCCGAAACCGATACGCCGATCAGTTCTTCATCTGTGCCGGCGTCAACGACAGTACCCTGAACCGTGCGCGTCTGTGCCGACGCACACAAGCTGAGTGTGATTACTGTCAGAAGTAGTAGAAACAGCTTTTTCATACTTAGAAAAAATTAGACATAAATTGATTGATTGATAATTTCTTAGCAAATGCGTAAATGCCCCGATAGCGCTCAAAAGCGCGCGTACCGATGGCGTTGAGATGCAAAGTTAACACAAATATTCATATAAATAAACATTTGGCAATAAAAAATCTCGCTTTTTAACACTTTACCGCCCAAAACGCCACTATTTTTTCACCGATTTTTGCCGCCATGACCCTTCTCTCTGCTCCAAAATAGAAAAATGTCCGCCGCCCTTGCACACTCCTACACATTATTATATATAGAACCGCTGGATGTGGGTGTGTCGACGTGACGTACGCCGCGTGGGATCGATTCGGGAAAGGGTGTGTTGGCGTGATGCCCGCCGCGTGGATGGTGTGTCGACGTAACGTCCGGAGGACGTTGATTATTAGTAACCCCGGCCACCGAAGCGGAGCGAAGGTGTCCGGGGGTTAGGCGTCATACTCACAACAAGGCGTCCGCAGGCCGCCGATTGGTCGATGACATCATCGACCGCCGTGCCCCGGGGGGTGATGCGCCTCTGCCGAGATGGCGTCCTACCGCGGCACGCCTCCGCTCCGCTCCGGCGGGCCGGGTTACGAATAATCGTCGTCCTGCGGACGACAGCTTCGCCCGCCGAGCTACGTCGATGGTGTCGGTAGGGGTGTTGACGTGGTGTGTCGGCGTGGTGTGTACCGTGTGGTCTTGTTGGTGTGATGTCCGCCGTGTGGATGGCGATTCTGGGATGGTATGTTGGCGTGATGCCCGCCGCGTGGATGGTGTGTCGACGTAACGTCCGGAGGACGTT
Organism: Muribaculaceae bacterium; assembly: GCA_029057255.1. GTDB lineage: Bacteria > Bacteroidota > Bacteroidia > Bacteroidales > Muribaculaceae > CAG-873. Next base: position 5,236 of record JAICZO010000412.1, read on the forward strand.
GATTATTCGTAACCCCGGCCACCGAAGCGGAGCGAAGGTGTCCGGGGGTTAGGCGTCATACTCACAACAAGGCGTCCGCAGGCCG
>JAICZO010000413.1 GCA_029057255.1 Muribaculaceae bacterium
GTAGGCCTACATCCGGCGCTCTATTTGGTGGCCATGCGGCACGCTTGCGCCCCCGACGCCGGCGGCGAGTCGATAGGCCTCGTCGACGATGCTCTTTTTCTCGGCATCGGAGATGCCCCGGCGGTAGAGCATCGAGCCTAACACGAGGGCTGAGGACTGTGCCGCGGTAGTCTGCCGGCGCATGAAGTCAAGAGCCTCGCGGAGCGAGCGCAGGTCGGGGGTGAAGCTGTCGATAATGACCGTGTTGCCATACATGCTCGCGGTTATTTCGCGGCGGCAGTTCACCAGGCCGATGCTGTCGGGGATGTCGGCGGGGCAGTCTGTGACTCCGATATGCCGCAGCACTTCGGCGGCGATGGCGTGGAAGATTGTCGGGTGGCTGCCTTGTGTGACTTCGATGGCTTCGGCGCCGTCGGGCAGCATCTCGCGGAGGATACGGCCGAGGGCGGGGTCGGAGTCGGCATAGAAAACGGTCGAGCAGTGCGAGACGAGTCTGACTTTCTCGCGTATCTTCTCTTCATGAGAGGCGAAGGCTTCGTCGTGCTCGCTGTCCATAGCCGTTATTATGCCGGTGTGGTGCGATGCGCCTATCACCGAGACTGTTCCCTCGGCCTGTCCGGGGCCGTCGATGCCTGCCTCGGTGATGTAGCAGGTGTCGGGGTCGGCGCCGCCGGATGTCATGTCGAGTATGGCCAGAGGCAGACCGATGCTGGAGTTCCAGCTTCGCGGGCTGCGGCGCGCCTTGCGCCCCAGCGACAGCAGCGATGTGAAGAGCAGCTCTTTCATAGTGGTCTTGCCGTGGCTGCCGGTGACCACGATGCCGCTGTCGATGCCGTCGAGCCGCTGTCGTGCCAGATCGGCAAGAGCGGCCGGCACATTGTCGACCTTCATGAACTCGGCGTCGGGGCATGCTTGGGGTATCTCCTCGACGATAAAGGCTCTCACTCCGGCGTCGTAGAGCGCGGGGATGAAGCGGTGGCCGTCGCCCACTTCGGTGCGGATGGCGGCGAATACTGTCGCCGACGGGTCAAAGACCGAGCGGCTGTCGGCGATGATATATCTGTAGTCGGAAATATTCATAATATTCTGCGGTGCTGCGAAGCAAGGTAGCGGCGGCGGTGCTCGGCCGCCGTGCTGCATGTGTCACGCGTGAAGTAAGTTTGTGAGAAAATCTCGTAGATGTAGTCGGCCGCTGTCGGTGAGGGGTGCTTCATGTCGGCGGCGTAGAAGCGGTAGTCGCGCAGGTCGTCGATGAGCATCTCGTATGAGGGGAAGTAGGCGGCAAAGTCTCTGTGGCGGGCGATGACGTCTTCGACGGCGAGCATGAGTGTGCTTTTGCTGACGGTGTTGCCGTGCAGCCCGTCGGCAAGATGTCTTATCGGGCTGACTGTCAGGATGACGTGTGCCGCACCGGCGTCCTTGATGGCAGTCAGGGCGTCGTCGAGCGCGTCTGCGGCGTCGCTGACGCTGAGCAGCCTGCGGTCGAAGTCGGCCGCCGGGAATTTATGGCAGTTGCCGACAGTGCGTCCGAGGCCCCGGTGGTCGAAGACGTAGGCGGTGCCGAGGGTGATGATGACGGCCGAGGCCTGCCTCAGTGTGTCGCCGAGCATTGCCGATGTGGTGTTGACCGTCGCCAGGAGGGTATCGGCAGAGCTGCCGCAATAGCGGCTCGCGAAGTCGAGGCAGTGGTAGCCGGCAGGCCCTTCGACGAGGTCTGCGGCCGAGTAACCGGGGCCGCACAGCGCACGGCGGATACATGCTGAGAGCGATACGGGGTTGTACAGCGGCCCGAAGGGATTGCGGAGCACGCTGAAGCCGTCGGTCTCGAGGCGGCTGCCTATCTCGTCGGAGAAGCAGGAGCCGAGCAGGACGACGGCGCCGTCGTGGCTGATTTTCCACGACGAGGGTCTGATGTCAATCTCGGTGCGGAATCGCATGTTGTCAGAACATCTGGTAGTCAATGGAAAGCACCTGGAACTCAGTGCGCCTGTTGATCTGGTCGGCAGCCTCCTGATCGGCTTCGGGCAGCGCGAGGATATACTCCTCGGTGAGGACGTCGCCTTCCTTGAACTGCGGATACTCGCGCGCGAGCTTCTTGGTGATGGTCTTGGGGCGCGATTTGCCGTAGCCCTGGCTCTGAAGGCGCTCGGGCGCTATGCCTACCGATATCAGATAGTCGATGACCGACTTGGCGCGGCGGCTCGACAGGTCTATGTTGTACTCCTCGGAGCCTTTGCGGTCGGTGTGCGACGCCATCTCGATGGTGACGTTGGGGTTGTCGCGGAGCACCTGCGCCATCTCGTCGAGACCTGCTTTCGACTCGGGTCGCAATGTCGCCTTGTCGAAGTCGTAGAAGATGTTGTCGATGACTACGGGCTTGGTAATAGAGGCGAGGATGAAGTCGACGCCGTACTCGGCGTCCTCCTCGGCAGTGTCGCTGACAAACTCCTGCTTGGCATTTAGGTAGCCCTTGGCGCCGGCAAGCATGACGTAGCTGACGCCGCGGTCGAGGGGGAAGGAGAATGAGCCGTCGGCGCGCGCCACCTGTTTCTGGTTGGAGCCGTCGTTGCCGACGATGCGTATGACGGCGTTGGGCACCGGTTCTTCGTCTTTGTCGAGCACCCAGCCCGAGATGAGTATCTTAAGGTCGGGCAGCTCGAATGTGAAGAGGTGGTCGAAGCCGCGGTTGTCGCCGCGGTTGGAGCTGAAGAATCCGCTCTCGCCCTCGCCGAAGGTCATGCCGAAATCATCGGCCGACGAGTTGACCGGGGTGCCCATGTTGGTGACGCTCCATCCGCCCGAGGGTGTCAGCTCGGCACGGAATATGTCGAGGCCTCCGTAGCCGGGGTGGCCGTTGGAGCTGAAGTAGAACACCGAGTCGCTGCGGAAGGTGGGGAACATCTCGTCGCCCGGCGTGTTGATCCACTCGCCGAGGTTCTCGAGCGTGCCGGCGCGCTCCACCAGGTTGATGCGCCATATGTCGCGGCCGCCCTGTCCGCCGGGCATGTCGGATGTGAAGTAGAGCCACTTGCCGTCGGGCGATACTGCCGGGTGGGCGTAGCTCGACAGCGTGTCGGCCGTTATCTCGAATTTGACCGGGGCGCTCCACTTGGCGTCGGAGCGCTGCGAGGTGTATATCTCGACGCCTGTGTTGGCGTTGGGCTCGCGTCGGGCGCGGCTGAGGTACATGGTAGAGCCGTCGGGCGAGAACGCGGGCGTGCCTTCGTCGGCGTCGGTGTTCAGCTCGCCTTCGACCGGCTCGGGCTTCTTCCACTCGCCGCGTTCGTTCTTGGTCGCAAACCATATGTCGCCTTTCTTCATGCCCGTAATCTCGCTCTTCTTGTCGCCGGTCACTTTCTCGTTGGTCGAGGTGAAGTATATCTGCTCGAGCGAGCGGTCAAGGTACATGGGGGAGTAGTCGGCGCGGCGCGAGTTGAAGAGCTTCGAGCTCTTGACCACGTAGCGAGTGCCGCCTTTCTTGGCCAGTCCCATCTCGGCGCCTATGAGACCGTTTTGGGCGAGTCTGTCGTCGGGACGCCACGCAAGGTAGTCCTTGTAGGCTTTTATCGCACCGTTGTAGTTGGCCTGCGCGGCCATCATCTGCGCCATGTAGAGGTAGAGCGTAGAGTCGGGGTAGCCGTAGCGCGCGGCATTCTGATATGCCGCAGCTGCTCGCGCATACTGGTTGAGCCTTCGGTGGCACTCTGCCATCTTGAATGCAACTTCGCCACGCTGGGCGCGTTCCTCTCTCTTGGTGAGTTTGTTATATATCTTTCGGTATGTCTTTGAGGCGTCGTTGTACTCGCCGCGCTCCATCTGTTCGTTGGCAGTGGCCAGCTTGGCGCCTCCGCATGACCAGAGCAGAGCCGCCATGACAGCCAACAATGTGAAATATCGTAGTCGCATATTAGTAAAACGCCTTATGCCGTTTGATATTGCAAAGGTAGGCATTTTCCTCGTTTTTTAGTATTTTTGCGCCCAAAAACAAGGCTAATGATATATCAGAAAGAATTCCGTCTCAAAGCCCGCCGCCGCGGCTGCCATCTGATAACGGGCGAGATACTCGCGCACCTTCCTTCGCCGCTGCCCGAGGCGGGGCTGCTCAACATTTTTGTGAAGCACACGTCGTGCGGCCTGACTGTCAACGAGAACGCCGACCCGGATGTGCGTGCCGACATGAACCGTATCTTCGACCGGCTCGTGCCCGAGAACCAGCCCTACTACGAGCACACAATGGAGGGCGCCGACGATATGCCGGCACATGCCAAGAGCACTCTCGCCGGAGTGTCGCTGACAATACCTGTCAGCGGCGGACGCCTCAACTTAGGTACATGGCAGGGCATCTACCTGTGCGAGTTCCGCGACTACGGCGGCGAGCGCTCGATAGTCCTGACGCTCTACAGCTGAAAGAGGACGGTGTCGCCGTCGGCGGGGACGTGGACGTGGCCGCTGTAACAGGCGGAGGCTTCGTCGGTGTAGAGCCGCGCGCGGTTGTCGAGGTCGCGGTCCTCGCAGTGGTATAGCAGCAGGTCGGGTATGCCTGCCCGCTCGGCTATTATGGCCACGTCGCGGACGGTGTAGTGGTGCTTCTCGTAGGGCCTGAAGATGTCGCGGTCGGCATATCGGCAGAAGGCTCCGCACATGAGCAGCTGACAGCCTGCGGCCTCGGCGCTGTTACGCTCGGTCAGCGCCTCGTCGCCGAGACAGACGATTGTGCGGCCGCTGTCGAAGCACATCCTGAACCCTGTCTGCCTGACGTTCTCCAACCCGCAGTCGAAGAATGCTACTGTCGCTCCCGGAAGCTCGGCCCGCGGTGTCGCGTCGGTGTTGTGGAAGGTGATAAGGTCGGCAATCATGGCGTAGTGGGACTCGAGCAGGGTCAGACGGCAGATGGTGAGCAGCGTCTCGATGACGTCGCTGTTGCCGTAGACGGTGAGGCGGTCGCCGGTGCCGCCGGACTTGGCGCGGTTGATGACGCTGCGGACTATCCACACGGCGCCGAGAATATGGTCGGTGTGCGAGTGCGAGATGAACAGATGGCGTATCTCCCCGGCCGCTATGCCTGCGTGCTGCATCCGCCCGAGGATGCCGTTGCCGCCGCCGGTGTCGGTCATCCACTCGAATGCGGCTGTGCGGATGACGAAGCATGTGTTGAAGCTGTGCTGCGGAAATGCGCTGCCGGTGCCGAGCATCACTATCTCGGCGACGTCTCCTGCGGCTTGTGCGCGGTATGTCTCTGCGGTGTCCATGTCGGTGTGGGGGGGTTAGTGGTGCGGGGTGCTACGTTAGGCGAGGGGCGGCTGTT
>JAICZO010000414.1 GCA_029057255.1 Muribaculaceae bacterium
GCCCATGAGCAGTGCTGTCAGGGGCGTGCTTGTCGAGGCCGAGGGGGTGACGGCCACCGGGGGCAGCCCTTCGCTGGCGCCGGAGGGTATCTCGGGCAGTGCGCTGTGGGTGCCGAGGCTGTCCATGAGTGCTTTGGCCCGCAGACTGTCGGCTTCGGCGACGGGTATGAAGTGGGGGATGCGCCCTGTGATGGTGTCACGGCCTATAGAGTCGACCAGCACAGTGCTGACGATGCTGTCGGCAGTGAATCCTGTCGGCAGTTCGTAGCTCTCGGCGGGGGGCACGGGGGCATAGGCCGGGATGCTGTCGGTGTGTGCTGCTGTGCTGTCGGGCATGGGTTGTAGGTCAGAATTTGGGTGTGAATGTCAGCTGTTCGGGACGGGCGAGAGCTGCCGCGAGAGCTTCGTCGACAGTCGCGGCGACTGTGAACAGCCGCATGTGGTCGGGGCGCATGAAGCCCTGTTCGACAGCCTGACGCATCATGGCTATCAGCGGGTCGTAGTAGCTGTTGGCGTTGAGTATCACCACGTTGCCCTCGAAGAGTCCGAGCTGACGCCAGGTGATGATTTCGAGCAGCTCCTCGAAGGTGCCTATGCCGCCGGGCAGTGCTATGGCGGCGCACGACTCCGATGCCATCATTGCCTTGCGGCTGTGCATGGTGTCGACGGTGACAAGTCGAGTGAGGCCGCGGTGATGCCATCCGCGGTCGACCATAAACTGCGGTATGATGCCGGTGACGGTTCCGCCTGCGCCGAGAGCGGCGTCGGCCACGGCACCCATCAGGCCTGTGTATCCGGCGCCGGTGACGATGTTGACGCCGCGTCCGGCGGCAGCGGCGCCGAGCTGTCGAGCAGCCTCGATATATATGGGGTCAAGGTCGTTAGATGACGCGCAGTAGACGGTTATGCTTTTTTTCATGACGGTTGTCGGGGTTGTGCTAAAATGATGTGTTGCGCCGCATGCCGGTCGCGCCTCGCGAAGGCCCGTTGCCGCGGGTGTTGCGCCCTGTTCGGTCGAAGGGGTTGTAGTTCTCGTCCTCGGTGTCCTCCTCTTCGTCGGGGTCGACGGGCGGTTTCTCGCCGCGTTTCAGTTTGGGCTTGTTCTTCTTGATGGCGTACGGCTTCTGGACGTCCACGGGCAGCTCGTCGTATATCCACGTCTGCTCGATGTCCCAGTTCTTTTTCAGCTCCAGCTTCTTGGCGAAGTAGTATACTTCCTCGGGCTGGGTGCTGTCGACGGGGTTGCCGGTGTCCCATTTGCCGTTGGGTGTGGAGTCGATGAAGAGTCGGGCGTAATATGTGCCGGGAGCTATGAAGCGCATGTCGACGACAGGCTCTCCGGCGGCTTTGACGGTCTGGTAGACCACCTTGTCGCTGTTGTTGAGCAGCTGCACGACCGCCCTCAGCGAGTCGAGGCCCGGCAGGGTGAAGCGTATGTTGGAGTAGTCTTCTGGGTTCTTTACTGTGAACTCGTGCCTGAAGGGTCGGTTCCGGGTGTCGTATATGCTTGTCAGGGCGAGGGTGTCGACCGTGAAGCGGTACTTGCTGCCGGCCTTCCAGCCCGGGTCTATGCTGGATGTTCAAATGGCTCCTTTATCGTTGAATGCGAGAAATGAGAAGCAGTTTGGT
>JAICZO010000415.1 GCA_029057255.1 Muribaculaceae bacterium
CAGGCGGGCGATGGCCTCGTTGTCCTCGCGTGTTGCGGCTGCGATGTCGGCGCGCACCTCGTCGATGCGGCGGCGGAGGCCGTCGTTGTCAAGTTGCTGAACGACAGGAACCTGTTCTTTGATTTTCTGGAGTATGGGGGCAATCGCCTTCAGGTCGCGTGTCGACTTGTCGCCGAAAACCTTCTTAAGGAATGAAGTAAATGACATATATGGTGTGTTCTTATTTTTCTTGTGAATGAATGCGCAAAAGCCGCGCAGGGCGCAGCAATCGCAAATTTACGAATTTTCAGGGAAATAACAAGCCGCCGCCTACTTTTTGAGCAGGTGCAGAGGAGCGGCAGCGGCGCCGTTGGGCGATCGTATGCGAAGTATCGAGCATACGGTGGGCGCTATGGCGCGGGCGTCGACGACAGTGCCTACGGTCTGCGAGGCCACTGTCGGAGCCATTATATATACGGGAGCCGTCGTGGCGGCTGTTCGCTCGACCATAGGCACGCGTGTGCCGGAGGGAGCGTTGTTGAAATCGTCGATGACTTCAAAGCCGGGAGCGACCGTGAGCATAAGGTCGCCGGCTGTCGAGACCGGAGTATTGCGTCGCAGAGCCTCAGGCTCCTCGCCGGCGCGGCCCTCGACAATATCGTCGAAGGTGTGCACGCGGTCGACACCGGTCATCTTCACAAGGAACGATGCGGCCTGGCGGCGCACGTCGCGCTCGTCCAGCTGCTTTTCCTTGAGCAGTCTGTGATTGAGGAAGAACTGACCGCGGTGATAGGCGGTGACATAGTCGCCGTTGCCATAGACGGCGATAAGGTACATGTTGAGCAGCGACACGGCCTTGCGGGTGCTGAACTCTCCATAGGGGATGCCGTACTGCTCGTCGTCGCGGCGGCTCTGCCTGCGCGGCGGCGTGGCGGCAAGCACCACCACGGTGTTGTCCAGCCCTACGCGGCGGTCAATATCGGCGAAGAGCTGCTCGAGATGACGGTCGAGCTTGATATAGGCGTCCATAAGCTCGACGCGGGTGTCGGTCGACTTGCCGTAGTTGTACGGCCGGAGCGAGTACCCGAGATTGAGCACATCGGTCACACCCTCGTGCTGCCCTACCCTGAGCGTCGACAGCAGGTCGGCGGCCACGGTGGTGACTTCGCGGTTGACCAAGGGCGAGTTCATGAACATGTCGAGGCGCTGCGTGTTGCCGCGCGGGAAGACATATCTGAAGGGGTAGCGCTGCAGATGGTCGGGGAGCGCCGGGTACATGTCGGGCTGCAGCGAGGGCGTCCAGCTCATGGTGTCGAGCCTTGCCGACAGGGGCACGGTGCGGTTGCGTGTGGCCACAGCCACGGGCATCTCCTTGTAGTATGTCGACGAAGCCCAGTTGCCGGTCTTGGGGTCGAGCCACAGTGCGGCGTTGGCAGCGTGTCCGGCCAGGGCTATGGCCTGAGCGGGAGTGGGAGCCACGGCATATACGACATTGACGCCACCGGCCGCGATGCGGGCCTCGTCGGCGAATGTGCTGACACGCAGCGCCGCAGGCGAGAATCCGGTAGTGGTATAGTTGCCTAATATTGTCTGGTCGGCGTAGATGTCGGTCTCGCGCAGGCGCTCGCGGTCGTAGCGGCGGTCGCCCGCTATGCCGTTGAGCGACGGCGCGGCACCGCTGACAAAAGTGGCGGTGGCGGCTGCGGCATCGAGGCCGGGGCCGTAGTCGGCGTTGAGTATCACGGCACCGTCGCGCTCGAGACGGCGGAAGCCGCCCTCGCCGAAGCGCTCGCGGAGCAGGTCGATATATTCGGTATCAAGCCCGTCGACCACTATTCCCACAAGGAGGCGGGTCCGCTCGGCATCGGCCGCACTCATGCCGAGGGCGGCGACACTTGCCACCAAGGCTATGAAGAGCCTCGGCATGGCGGGTGACAGAGCGAATTTTCTCTTGATACTCATTTACTTACGATTGATATAGATATAGCTTGCCGACCGTAGCATCTCGGCGCCTATTATGGGCAGGAACGCCGGATTGGCCGACTGTGGCAGGAAGCACCACGCGGCCGACAAGGCCAAAATCAGTGCAAAGTTAGCGATTTGATACCACATAAGCACCATTTTTGCCTTTTTTATGTATATGAGCGCGGGCACAAGCAGACACAGCGGATTGAGCCACAGGTATAGCAGGTTGGGCGATGTGGCCTCGTGCACCGACACGAATATCAGAAAGGTGAGCAGCAGACCGACCAGCCCGAGCGCCCCGAAAAAAACGGCGTCGAAGAGGCGGGTCACGCGGCGGCGCCTAAGGTCGCGCACTGTCAGCACCGCTGTCGCGGCGAAAAGCATCCAGAACACGAACAGCGGCGTGGCATACCACGGCGTCGGACCGCTGACGGCATTGTCGGCCGGCACATCTATGACGGCATGGGTGCGGCGCACGAGTTTCCTGCCGCCGACGGTGGCGTTGCGGAGCATGCCGTCAAGCTCGGCCGGGGCGAAGGCTATCTCGCGGCGTGTCAGCGGATAGTCGATGCCGCTGCCGAGAGCGAGGTCGATGCCGAACTGATACCACGGATAGTTGCTGTGATAGTGCCGCATGACATTGCGGAAGGTCGGCACGAGCGACGACCAGGCCTCGACGGGCGCCGGAGCAAGCATGATGCTGTCGCCCGCGGCAAGCTCGACTGCTCGCAGCGGACGCGTGGCGCAGTTGTCCTTGACATAGTTGTAGCGGTATACGGCGTTTTCGGGTCGTACATTCTCCTGAAGCAGGCTCACCAGGCGTGCCTTGGCGGCGCTGTCGAAGTCAAGCTCGTGCGCCACCACACGGCGGCCCTGCCGCGCGTAGGGATAGAGGAACATCTGCCAGGGCCATTCGACGGCACGGTAGTCGGTCTCGCCCTTGACGAAGCGATAGACGAAGTTGGGTGCGTCGAAGTCGAACACGCCGAAATTGTAGGCCACAGGCTCACGGCCCTCTATCTCGACGAGTATGGCGGAGTGCCCCTCAAGCTCGTATATCGCGGGGCCGGGATGGATATTGACAAACCACACGGTGGTGTCGCTGTCGGCACCCTTTGCGACGAAGCTGACGGCGGCAAGCAGACATGCGGCAAAAAGAAGCAGTATGCGCCTCATCGGATGTCGATAAGCTTGTGGGTCTGCAGCGACAGCCGCCAGTGCGGATGCGCCAGAATATAGTCAATGGTCTCGGCTGTGTTAAGCCCCGAGCAGGGCTGGAGAAAGCGCACGGCGGTGCCGAACATACGTGCCGTCTCCTCGACATCCTGCCCCTGATCGACCACCTTCAGCTCGTCGACTCGGTCAATGCCCCATGGGGCATCCTTGGGCTAGCATGTCACCCAGTCGACTTCGGGGGGCACGGGCAGTGAGCCGTTGGTCTCGATCTGCACGTAGAAGCCCTTGGCCTTGAGCTGTCGCAGCAGGGCGCTGTCGAGCTGAAGCAGGGGCTCGCCGCCGGTAATCACGAGGTGCCGCGAAGCGAAAGCGGCGCAGCGCCCGGCAATCTCGGCGGCGGTCATGTCGGTGCCGCCGAAGTGGTCGGTATCGCAGAATGAGCACGAGCGGTTGCAGCCCGAGAAGCGCAGGAAGACAGCCGGCGTGCCGGTATAGTATCCCTCGCCCTGGAGCGAGTGGAATATCTCGTTGACGCGGTATGTGTCAGTCTCTTTCATAGCTTGCCGTATTACCTTCGCTCTCGCGCACATCGACGCGGTAGCAGTTGTCGACATTGTCGCATATCCACCGTGCGATGTTCTCGGCGGTGGGGTTGAAAGGCAGGGTGTCGTTGAGGCACTGATGGTCGAGGCGCTCGCTGACAATCTTCTTGATGTCGGTAAAATCGGTCACCATGCCGTTGGCGTTTAGCTCGGCGGCGCGGCAGTGCACGGTGATGATCCAGTTGTGGCCGTGCATTGTGGTGCACTTGCTCTCATAGTCGAGCGAGAGCCTGTGTGCGGCGGATATTTCAAGTCGTTTCGTTACGTAGTACATCTTTTTCTTTTTCAAAAGGGTCGTAGAGTGGGCTGATGCCTTTAGGGGCGGCGAGTTCGAGCAGATACCTGAAAGCGGCCTCGCGCGTATCCTCTATTACACAGTCCTTGATAGCCTGCTTGAGATTCTTGGTGAAGTATCCTACTTCGGGACTCTGCGGCAGGCCGAAGAGATTCATGATTTCGGTACCGTCGACCGGATTCTTGCGGTTGCGCTCGACATCCTTCTCGTGCGTGTCTCTGAACTTCTGCTCGACGAGGTCGAAGTTGGCCAGATAGCGGGCCTTGCGGGCCTCGTCGCGGCTTGTTATGTCGGCGCGGGCGAGTATCATAAGGTCGTCGAGATCCTCCTCGGCATAGTTGGCCAGGCGACGCACGGCGCTGTCGGTCACCTCGTCCTCGACCAGGGCTATGGGCCTCATGTGCAGCTCGACGAGCTTCGACACATATGCCAGGTCGGCGCCGAGGGGGAACTTCATGCGGCGGAAAATGGTCTTCACCATCTTTGCCCCGATGAAATTATGATTGTGGAATGTCCAGCCACGCGCCGGGTCATAGTGCTTCGTGACAGGCTTGCCTATGTCATGGAATAGTGCGGCCCAGCGCAGCAGCACCTTGTCGGACGCCTCCGCCACGCTGTCGAGAACCGTCATCGTGTGGTAGAAATTGTCCTTGTGGGCGCGGCCGTTGACCACGTCGATACCTTTCATGCGCGCAAGCTCGGGCAGGATGATGGCGAGCAGACCGCTGTCGAGCAGCAGCTTCCACCCTATCGAGGGGCGGGGCGACGCCATGATTTTGAACAGCTCGTCCTTGATGCGCTCGGCTGTGATTATCTCGATGCGCCGGGCGTTGCGGCGTATGGCCTCGAAGGTCTCGGGGTAGATGTCGAACTGCAGCTGTGTGGCGAATCGTATTGCCCTCATCATGCGCAGAGGGTCGTCGCTGAATGTTATGTCCGGGTCGAGAGGTGTGCGGATAATGCGCCTTGAGATGTCGGCCACACCGTCGTAGTTGTCGACAACATCGCCGAAGCCGTCGGCATTGACCTTTATGGCGAGGGCGTTGATGGTGAAGTCGCGCCGTGCCAGATCATCGGCGAGAGTGCCGTCCTCGACTATAGGATTGCGGGAGTCGCGGCGGTAGCTCTCGCGCCGTGCGCCGACAAACTCGAGTTCGGTCTCGCCGCGCTTCAGCTGAGCGGTGCCGTAGTTGCGGTATACGGCAAGGTGGGCGCCTCGCCCCATACGCTTTGCCACGGCCTCGGCAAGCTCTATGCCCGAGCCGACGGTGACAAAGTCGATGTCCTTGGAATGGCGGCCGATGATAAGGTCGCGCACATAGCCGCCGACGACGTAGGCTTCGCGGCCGAGAGTGTCGGCGGTATCGCCGACGATATGGAATATTTTGCTGTCTATCTTTTCCTTAAGGTTCATCAGTCAAGCAGAGATATTGCAGTGCGTGCTGTTGTTATCACTTCGGCGGCACGGTCGGCATGCACGATGTAGGTATTCTCGACACCTACGGCACCGAGGCCGGGGATGACGAATTTAGGCTCGAGTGCGATGACGTTGCCGTCGGCGAGAATATCGCGGGAGCGGGGAGCGATGACGGGGGCTTCGTTGACCTCGATGCCTACACCATGACCGACAAAGCCGGCGTGGCTGCGGTGGCCCATGAAGTACTCTTCCATGCCGGCCTCCGACGCCATCTGCAGGGCGCGGGCATAGAGGTCGGCGGCCTTGGCTCCGGGTGTCATCATGGCGGCGAGCTGCTCGCAGATAGCGGCCGACAGCTCGTTGGCGCGCTCAGCCTCGGCGGGGATGTCGCCGGCGATGTACATGCGGGTCATATCGGTCATGTATCCGTTATAGTTGCCGTTGACGTCCACCATCACGGGCATGCCGGGCTTTATCATGGTGCCGTTGGCACCGACGGGGATAGAGGGGTCGAGACCCTCGCCGCCCATAGCGAAGTCGTAGGGCGAGGGGGTGTCGGCATTGTCACCGGTGAGCACGTTGCCCATGAACAGCTCCATGTCGGGGCCGGCCACGCGGAACTGGCCGAGACAGCCCTCGAGGCGCGAGGCTCGCTCGATCTCAATCTGCAGCTCGATGTCGGTCATGCCCTCGCTATACAGCTGTGGGATACGCTCGTAGACAAGAGTCTGCTTGGCGCCGGAGCGGCGCAGCATCTCCTGCTCGGCTGCGGTCTTGACCGACCTTGCGCCGCGCATCACGGGCGATATGTCGGGCTGTGCCTCGGTGGCGCCGAAACTCTTGCGGAGTCTCGAAGCCTCGGTATACGATATCGAGTCAAGCTCGAGAGCCGGCATCGACGTTTCGATACCGAGCGCCGCCAGCGCGGGAGCTATGTCCTCGGGCTTGCGTATCCTGTACAGCAGCTCGGCGGGCTCGCTGTAGAGGTGGTTGGGCTGCTTCACGAAGTAGAGCGGGAGGTCGCGCTCCACATTAATATATATGTAGCCCCTGAAAACGCGGCCGGTGAGATAGTAAATGTCGGCGTTGTCACGCACGATGGCATCGACGATACCGGCGCGGCGCATCAGCTCTTTCAGCCGGGAGAGCCTGAGCGCCTGCTCGTCGCTCCCGAGGAGATTGACATTGTATTTTTCTTCGTGTTCAGACATATCGTTCTCAGCAGATTGTTAACAGATTTGTGATGGAGTCGAGCGTATGGTCGGCATCGGCGACACCGCGGCCGAAGCCATATGTCGCCCAGGCGAAAGGCACTCCCGCCCGGTGGGCCGAGATGCAGTCGCCCTCGGTATCGCCTACATAGAGCGGATCCTTGAGGCCGTGGCGCTTCACCAGCAGCCCGATATTGTAGTCCTTGTCGCGGCCGGTGTCACCGTATGCTATGGCATCGGTGAAGTACGGCTTCAGCCCCGTATACTCGAGGAAGACCGGCAGACCGCCGGCGTTGCAGTTGCTCACCATGAACAGGCGGTGCGTGGCTGCCAGCCGGGCCACGGTCTCCTTCACGCCCGGATATAGGGTGCCGCCTATACGCGGCATCATCTCGCGCTCGTCGGCTAAAAGCTGCTCCATGAAAGAGTCATAAGGGGCGCTGTCGCCCACGATGTGCTCGAAGATATACTTCAGCGGCTTGCCCATCATGCCGGCGAGCATTGAATAGTCGACGTGCCGCAGGCCGGGGCAGCACTTGTCGATAGTAGTGTTCCAGACAGCGCAATAGCTGTCGACGGCGTCCCATAGAGTGCCGTCCATATCGAAAAGTAGGCTGTCGTAGCGTTGTGTCATGTGTGTATGCTTTAGTCCTGCTCGGGTAAGAAAACAAGTCCGGCCTGCTCAATGTTCGCCAGCGAGTCGGTGCGCATGATGTGGCGCAGTGTCATCGGCATGCCCCGGCGCAGCGTGAAGTCGCGCGACAGGGTGTCGGTGACCTGCAGCGACGGGCCGATGCCATGTCCCCGCCAGTGTCCGAAGTCGTCGGCGAGGATGATGTTGAAGGTATCGGCGCGGACAACGCTGTCGTTGACCGGATAGCTCAGCTCGAGCCACAGGTTGCTGTACTCATAGCCGTTTGTGTGCCTGAGCGACAGCAGCAGGGTACCGCCACGGGCCACACTGTCGCGCAGCGTGTCGACGCGGAACTCGGCGGGTCGGGAGTACTCCCACACCTGCCCCGGAAAAGTCTCGAAGGCGCTGAAATAGTTGTCGTCTCCGTTACCCCTTGAGCCTGTTATGCCGCAGGAAGCCGACAAAGCGGCCACTGCGGCAATTATTAAGATTCTATTTTTCAGACGTTCTGTCATCGCTTGGTTTGTCAGGTGCCTGTTTCTGCTGTCCGCCCTGCGGAGCCCGTCGTCTCTTGTTTTTGGGCTTCTGCTCCTGCGGCTGTTTATCGTCGGCCTTACGTGCGGGGTCGGCAGGTTTTTTCTGCTTTTTGGGCTGCTGACGCGGCTGCTGTTGCTGAGCGTCATCGCCTTTGGGGCGTGCGGGCTTCTTCTTTTTCTTCTTCTTTTTGTCGAAGCGCGAGAGGTCGTCGTCGTTCTCGCCGAGAATGTCGCCGAACTCCGAGCGGGCCTTGGGCTTCTGCTCTCCCTCGGGCATGAGGGTGAGCGGTTTCTCGCCGGCCTTGTTCAGAGATATAATCTCGAACACGCGGTCGGCGCTGATTGTCACAAGGTTGGCGGCGATATTCTTGTCGGTCGAGTAAGTGACCATGCGGTTGAATATGTCGCTCTTGAAGTGGAAGTATGTGGCGTCGGCAGTCTCGAGACGCACGTCGCGGGGCGGCATGCGCTTCGAAGCCTCGACGTAGGCGTCGACCTCGAAGTTAAGGCAGCACTTGAGCTTGGCGCACTGCCCCGCAAGCTTCTGCGGGTTGAGCGATATGTCCTGGTAGCGGGCGGCGCTTGTCGACACCGACACGAAGTTGGTCATCCACTGCGAGCAGCACAGGGGGCGTCCGCAAGGACCGATACCGCCTATGCGGCCTGCTTCCTGTCGCGCGCCGATCTGCTTCATCTCGATACGCACCTTGAACGTCTCGGCAAGCACCTTGATGAGCTGTCGGAAGTCGACACGCTCGTCGGCTATATAGTAGAATATGGCCTTGTTGCCGTCGCCCTGATACTCGACGTCGCCGATTTTCATGTTGAGCTTCAGCTCCTCGGCAATCTGTCGCGAGCGTATCATCGTATCGTTCTCGCGGGCCTTAGCCTCCTCGAATTTCTCAAGGTCGTTGGGCTTGGCGAGGCGGAACACGCGCTTGACGTCGGCGACATTGCCTCCGCGGCCGAGCGAGCGCCTCATGCGCAGCTCGGCGAGGGCGCCGGTGAGCGTTATCGAGCCTATGTCATGGCCGGGCGATGCCTCGACGGCCACCATGTCGCCTATTTCGAGCGGCAGGTTGGTGGTGTTGCGGTAGTATCCCTTGCGGGTGTTCTTGAACTGCACTTCGACATACTCGCTTACGGCAAATCCGCCGGGTATGTCGTCGAGACAGTTGAAGATGTGGAGCTTGCCGCGGCGGCAGTCGTCGCATCGGCGCTCTCTCGCCTCGGCTTCAGTCTGCCCAGCCGGAGCCGGTATGGGGTCTTCGCGCACAGGCTCGCCCTCGGCGGCACTCTGCACGATGTCCAGAGCTTCCTCCGCGTTGCTTTCGGGCTGTGCCTTGCCGCGGTTTTTGTTCTTGCGGCCCATGATTATTTAGCGAAGCTTACCGAGCGGGTCTCGCGTATTACGGTGATTTTCACCTGTCCGGGATATGTCATCTCGTCCTGGAT
>JAICZO010000416.1 GCA_029057255.1 Muribaculaceae bacterium
ATTTTTTTTCCACGCCGACCACGCCAACCCCCCTTCGCCTTAGGCTCGTGGGCTCGGCGAGGGGTATACGAGACAGACACTGCCAAGACCTTCAACGAACGCCTCGACTTCGGCGGCGTGGTACTCACCAAGCTCGACGGCGACACCCGTGGCGGCGCCGCCCTGTCGATACGCAGCGTTGTCGACAAACCCATTAAATTCGTCGGCACAGGCGAAGGTCTCGACGGCATCGATGTCTTCTACCCCACACGTATGGCCGACCGTATCCTCGGCATGGGCGACATCGTGTCGCTCGTCGAGAAAGCACAGGCCCAGTACGACGAGAAAGAAGCCGAGGAACTTGCCAAGAAACTGCGCAAGAACCAGTTCACCTTCACCGACTTCCTCAAGCAGATTAACCAGATCAAGAAGATGGGCAACATCAAGGACCTCGCCTCGATGATTCCCGGTGTAGGCAAGGCCATCAAAGACATCGACATCGACAACAACGCATTCAAGGGCATCGAGGCCATAATCGGCTCGATGACACCCTACGAGCGCGAGCACCCCGAGTGCATCCGCGGCACACGCGTGCAGCGCATCGCCAAAGGCTCGGGCACCAAGGTGCAGGATGTCAACCGCCTGCTCAAGCAGTTCGACCAGATCCGCAAGATGATGCACCAGGTCAGCAACATGGGCAACAACCCCGCCCAGATGATGCGCCAGATGCGTCAGATGAAAAGAAGATAAAAAACACACATACCTTAACCAACGCAAAGACTGATTCTCATGCAGATTATCGACGGAAAAGCGACAGCCGCGGCCATTAAGGCCGAGATCGCCCAGAAGGTTGCGGCACGCACTGCCGAAGGCAAGCGCGCACCTCACCTCGCCGCTATTTTAGTAGGCCATGACGGCGGCAGCGAGACATACGTGGCCAACAAAATCAAGGCATGCGCCGAATGCGGTTTCCGCTCGTCGCTGATCCGCCTCGAGAGCACTCCCGAGCAGCCTCTCGACCCCGCAGTCCTCATGGCCGAAATCGAGCGCCTCAACAACGACCCCGAAGTCGACGGCTTCATCGTGCAGCTCCCCCTGCCCCGCCACATCGACGAGCAGGCCGTCATCGAGGCCATCGACCCCGATAAGGACGTCGACGGATTCCACCCCGTCAACGTGGGTCGTGCGTCGGTAGGACTTCCCGCCTTCCACTCGGCAACACCCGCCGGCATCGTCGAGCTGCTGCGCCGCAGCGGCATCACCACTGCCGGCAAGCGCGTCGTCATCGTCGGCCGCAGCAACATCGTGGGCAAGCCCCTCGCCTCGCTGCTGATGCAGAA
>JAICZO010000417.1 GCA_029057255.1 Muribaculaceae bacterium
AGCAAGGGCAGCTGCATATGGTGGGGCACCATGAGCAACGGCGATGTCGTGCTCGCGATGTTCAACCGCGATGAAGCTCCCAAGAAACTGTCGGTGAACCTCTCGGAGCTGGGTCTCACAGGCGAGTGCAAGGTGCGCGACCTGTGGCTCCATGCCGACCAGGGCACCGTCACCGGCAGCTTCGAGGCGACAGTGCCTCGTCACGGCTGCAAGGTTGTGAAGCTCACAAAGTAATAAAACCAATCAAAAACCAATCAGGGGGAGGGCGTGTCCGCTTTCCGAGCGGCGCGCTCACCCCCGTTTTTTATCAATCATTTAACTCTAAATACCATGACAAAGAATTTACTTAAAGGTATTACGGCTGTCGCCGCCATGATGCTGGGTTCTTTTGCAGCCGATGCAGCCATGCCGGAGAATATATACCTGGTAGGCCCGTCGTCGCCCGGACTCTGGAACCTCGACTACGCACCCGAGATGGTCAACGAGGGCGACGGCGTGTTCTCATACCGCGGAAATCTCTATAAGGGCGAGCTGCAGTTCATCGACGCCAAGAACTGGGACACCGCTATCCGCTACGTGCCCGAAGTCAGCGGATGGCATATCGTAGATGCTTCCGATGCAACTATTATCGGAGAAATCAACAGCGACCGTAAATGGTACGTGCCCGAGTTCGGCACATGGGAAGTGAAGGCTTCCTTCGTCGATGAAGGTAATTCTGTCATGTTTACCGCCAAGCGCGTGGGCGATCTTTCGCCTCTGATGGTTCCGCTTGGCGCGGCTCCCGGCCAGTGGGACTCCGCATTCCCCAACCCCGGCAGCTACATCTATCCCGAAGAAGGCACTACCGACGTTTTCGTGTGGGAGGGCAGACTGCCTTACAACGAGCGCAATCAGCTTAAGTTCATATCCTATCCTACCAACTGGTGGGAGGCCGAGTTCTATGTCCCCGCATCGGTCGACGAAGGCCAGATCTTCAAGACCGTGACTCTCGGCGAGAAGTATCCTGTCAAGAAGGCTCTCAATGCAAACGGTGACGCTCTCGACCTTTTCTGGAGCCTCGCGATGGAGGACTGCCGTCCCTATATGACATACAAGGCCACGCTGAATAAGTCTGACATGACCATCGTTTTCACCGAGGGCGAGCAGACACATGTCCCCGAGCATCTCTATATCACCGGCTCTGCATCGCCGAGTCTGTGGAATCACGATATGGTGGAGATGGTCAGCGAAGGCAACGGTGTGTACAGCTATCGCGGCAACCTCTACATGGGCGAGATGCGTTTCCTCAATATGCAGGACTTCGGTGCCGCTATCAGCTATGTACCCCTCAACGGCGGCACTCATATCACTGACACGTCGTCCGCCATTCTGCAGATTGAAGGCGAGCCCGGCCGAAACTG
The DNA here is from genome assembly GCA_029057255.1 of Muribaculaceae bacterium. Classification (GTDB taxonomy): domain Bacteria; phylum Bacteroidota; class Bacteroidia; order Bacteroidales; family Muribaculaceae; genus CAG-873. The sequence continues at coordinate 1,401 of JAICZO010000417.1, forward strand.
GTGGGTACCCGAGTACGGCGAGTGGAACGTCATCGTTACAATCACCGAAGGCGGCCGTAAGGTACGAGTC
>JAICZO010000418.1 GCA_029057255.1 Muribaculaceae bacterium
GAAACGCACCGTGTTCATGTCGATGTATATCGGGCGCTCGACACGTCGTCCGCCCGAGCGGCGCATAGGCTGGTAGTTGCGGAACGAGCCCTTGAGCAGCGAGTACGGCGGCACGGTCGAGACGGAGTTGTCCCAGTTGCGCACCTTGACGGCCGTCAGCGTCACTTCGAGCACCTCGCCGTTGACGTCGTTGGCCTTGTCCTCGATCCAGTCGCCGCGCTGCAGCATCTTGTTGGCCGTCAGCTGTATCGACGCCACAAGCCCGAGGATGGTGTCCTGAAACACCAGCATCAGCACCGCCGCCGACGCACCCAGAGCGGTGAGGATGGCCACGGGGGTCTTGCCTATGATGATGCTCAGCCCTATTATTATGCCTATGGATATGAATATGAGCTGTATCATCTGGAAGACGCCCTTGACGGCGTAGACCTTCAGCGGGGGGCGCTTGAGGAAGGCGCGGTAGATATTGCCGATGAGTATGACGAGTATGCGGACCACAGCCCACAGAATATACAGCGACGTCAGTGCCGACAGCCAGTGCAGCGAATTGGCGCTGTCGCCGAAGAGACCCGGCAGAAGCCACCGCACCGCCATTGCGGGCGACAGCTGCGAGATGGCCTGCAGCATACGCGCGTTGACAAGGTCGTCGTCCCACTCGGTGGGGCTGCGCAAGATGATTTTCTCGACGAATACCAGGAGCCACTTTGTGACATAGTATACAAGCACCGATACCACGGCGATACCTGCGAGCATAAGCATGCCTATGACAATACTGTCGGAGGGCAGGTCGGTGACACGGCTCAGGAAGGGCCTTACTTTTTCAAGCATAATGACTATTTTTTAACAGCGCGAAGTTACTAAATTTTAGCCCATTATTCAACTAAAATGACTATTTTTGCAGAAATATAGCCTCCTGCACACTGCCATGATAGATATTCTCAACTCTCTCGACGCTGACCTACTGCTGTTTTTCAACGGCTTGCACACCGGATTCTTTGACCGTTTCATGGTGCTTGCCAGCAGCCGCTGGGTATGGCTCCCGATGTACTGCGGCCTGTTCATGATTCTGATGCGCATCACAAGCCCGAAGATGACACTGCTCTACTCTGTCGGGCTGTTCTTCGCCATCGCTCTCACCGACCAGACATGCGCCACGCTGATACGCCCTGCCATCGAGCGCATGCGTCCGTCCAACCCCGACAACCCGCTCTCGGCATTGGTGCATATCGTCGACGGCTACCGCGGCGGCCGCTACGGCTTCCCGTCGTGCCACGGCGCCAACTCCGCCGCGCTGCTGGTCTTCATGGGCTGCGTCATGCGCCGTCGGCTGTATGTATGGGTGCTTGCGTCGTGGGCACTGCTGCACGTCTACTCGCGCATCTACCTTGGCGTACACTACCCGGGCGACATCATCTGCGGAGCTGCCATAGGCTCTGTGATAAGCTACAGCTGCTACCGCATCGCGGCATGGTTCGACAACGAGACCGACATGCAGCGGCGCGACAAGATCGGGGTGCCGGTCTTTGCGGTGCCTCTCGGCAAAGGCCGCGGCCTGCCTGTCAGCGCCGGAGGGGCATACATAACAATCTACGTCGGGTCGCTCGCTGTCATGCTCTGCGACGCGGCTGTCTGACAACGGAATATAAACCCAAACCGATATAGCTATATAATGGAAAATTTCACTTTCTGGACTCCTACGAAGTATGTCTTCGGCCGCGGCGTCGAGGAAAACACCGGCGAGCTGTCGGCAGCGATGCTCGGCGGCAAGGTGCTGCTCGTCTATGGCGGACGCTCTGCCGAAGCCTCCGGCCTGCTCGGCCGTGTGCGCCACTCTCTTGACAGCCACGCTGTCGAGTACCACGAACTCGGCGGCATTCAGCCCAACCCCACCGACGACCGTGTCTACGAAGGCATCGACATCGTGCGCGAAAAGGGCATAAGCGGCATCCTCGCCGTCGGCGGCGGCAGCGTCATCGACACGGCAAAAGCAATAGCCGCCGGTGCGCTCTACGACGGAGATTTCTGGGATTTCTACTGCGGCAAGGCGGCTATCGCCAAGGCACTGCCCGTGGGTGTGGTGCTCACAATACCCGCCGCCGGCAGCGAAGGCTCGGGCAACTCTGTCATAACAAAGCTCGACGGCATGATTAAAATCAGCATCCGCACCGAGGAAGTGCTGCGTCCGCGCTTCGCACTGATGAACCCCGAGCTGACATTCACCCTCCCGCCTTTCCAGACTGCATGCGGCATCGCCGACATGATGGCACATATTTTCGAGAGATATTTCTCGACCACTCCCGGCACCGACCTTACCGACCGCGTGGCCGAGGGCGTGCTCCGCTCGATCATAGAGCTGGCACCCGTGGTCATGGACGACCCCTGCAACTACGACGCACGCGCCAACATCATGTGGGCCGGAACTCTCGCCCACAACGGCATCTGCGGCACAGGCCGCAAGGAGGACTGGGCAAGCCACGCTATGGAGCATGAGATAAGCGCTGTCTACGGCGTGGCTCACGGCGCAGGCCTTGCCGTGGTCATGCCGGCATGGATGACCTTCATGGCCAAGAACCGCCCCGAGAGAGGCGCGCAGATGGCACGCCGCGTCTTCGGCGTCGAGAACCCCGTCGACACCGAAGCGGCAATCGAGGGCGTCATGAAGCTCCGCAAGTTCTTCAAGAGCATCAACCTGCCCACTACCTTCGACGGCCTCGGCATCGAAGCACCCGACATCGACCTGCTCGTCAGCCGTCTGCATGCCAACAAGGGTGCCACAATCGGCGGATACTATCCTCTCACCGCCGCTGAGACAGCCCTCATCTATCAGCTCGCTATCTGACACCGAGCGACACCGACATAGAAAACGCGCCCGCCGACATCTCTGTCACGCGGGCGCGTTTTTATGCTTATCATGTCCGGCTTATTGAGCCGCTTCGTATCCTTCATAATAGTAGGACTGGTCGATGCCGTGGTAGATAACGTCGCTGTCGTCGGTCTCTGACGTCAGGGCGCGATGCAGTATATACCTCAGCTCTAAGTCATTGACGGGAGAACGCTCCATTGCCTGCATGTAGGCTTCGCGGGTGATGCAGCGCCAGTCGATGACCTTGCCAAGCGAACGACGAAGCATCATGTCAAGCCATATGCGGGTAGCCCGCCCGTTGCCCTCCATAAAGGGATGGGCGATGTTCATCTCCACATATTTTGCGGCAATCTCCTCGAATGTCGATTCAGGCATTTTCTCGATAGCATCAAGCGCCGGTAACAGGTAGAGAGAGTTGGCAAAACGAAATCCTCCTTTTGAGATGTTCAACTTGCGTATTTCTCCCGCAAGCGGATAGAGCCCCTCGAACAAGAACCGATGAATCGCCTGAAGGCCGGATGTCGTACCGACTTCAATGCCATATATTTTTCCTGAAAAGAAAAGCTGCCTGGCATTCTCGATGCTTCGGCGGTCAATTTCGTTTTGTGTCATTTTTTATCAAAAAAATTAAGGCCGAGATGTCGTATCTGCGCATCTCGGCCTTATAGTTTTCGGTAGTTTCAGTCGAAGAGTATCACTCTCCGTCAGGCTGCCGTTTTATTATTCGGGACGACGGGTCTTCTTGCCGTAGCCGTAGCGGGCTGCACTGCCGAGCTGCTCTTCGATGCGGAGGAGCTGGTTGTACTTGGCCATACGGTCGGAGCGGCTTGCAGAACCGGTCTTGATCTGACCGGCGTTGGTAGCAACAGCGATGTCGGCGATAGTAGCGTCCTCTGTTTCGCCCGAACGGTGCGAGATAACAGCGGTGTAGCCGTTGCGCTGAGCGAGCTCGACAGCACGGAGAGTTTCGGTGAGCGAGCCGATCTGGTTAACCTTAACGAGGATAGAGTTAGCGCAGCCGAGTTCGATACCCTTTTCGAGGTACTTAACGTTGGTAACGAAGAGGTCGTCACCTACGAGCTGGCAGCGGTCGCCGATGAGGTCGGTGAGAATCTTCCAGCCTTCCCAGTCGCCTTCCGACATACCGTCTTCGATAGAGTCGATGGGGAATTCCTCAACGAGTTTCTTGAGGAACTCGGCCTGCTGCTGGCTTGTGTACTTGGGAGCGTCGGCACCCTGCTTCCATGTGTAGTCGTAGAGACCGTCCTTGTAGAACTCGGAAGCGGCGCAGTCGAGACCGATTGTGATGTCCTTACCGGGCACGTAGCCGGCCTTCTCGATAGCCTGGATAATTACGTTGAGGGCGTCTTCTGTGCCGTCGAGTGTGGGAGCGAAACCACCTTCGTCACCTACAGCGGTGCTGAGGCCGCGAGCCTTGAGGACGCTCTTGAGGTTGTGGAATACTTCAGTACCCATGCGGATGCCTTCTTTGAAAGAAGTAGCGCCGATAGGACGGATCATGAATTCCTGGAAGCAGATGGGAGCGTCAGAGTGAGCACCGCCGTTGATGATGTTCATCATGGGCACGGGGAGCACGTAAGTGTTGCAGCCACCGATGTATTTGTAGAGGGGAAGGTCGAGGTAGTCAGCGGCAGCCTTGGCAACAGCGAGCGATACGCCGAGGATGGCGTTAGCGCCGAGGTTGCTCTTGGTGTCGGTGCCGTCGAGGGCGAGCATGGTCTCGTCGATTGCGATCTGGTCGAGAGCGCTCATGCCGACGAGAGCGGCAGCGATGGGACCGTTTACGTTGGCAACAGCCTTCTGGACACCCTTGCCCATGTAGCGGCTCTTGTCACCGTCGCGGAGCTCGAGAGCTTCGTTTACGCCGGTCGATGCGCCGGAGGGAACGGAAGCGCGGCCGAAAGCGCCTGATTCGAGGATAACGTCTACTTCTACAGTGGGGTTGCCACGCGAATCGAGGACCTCACGACCGATGATTTTTTCTATTTTCATAATCTTACTACTTAAGAATGTGTTATGTTGTGTTTTATATAGTCCGGTCAACTAAGCTTGGTAAGCGGTGCAAATTTACGAAATTTTTCGCTAATCGCTGCTTTTTCACAACACAAATTTTGCTTTAAAATGTTATGGCAGGTTATATTTGCTCCTCGACGTTCCACACAAAGGCTCTGAGGCCGAGCTTCGGACGCTCTTCGTTGAACTGTCTGAGCTTGGCCAGAACGATGGGCACACGGTGGTCTTCGACGACCGTGATAATCGCCGAGGCCATCGAGGGCCATGCGTGGCTGCCGTAGTGGGGCTCGCCGTCGACGCTGCCGCGTCCTGTCACCTGCTCCCATGCCGTGAAGCCGCGGCAGTTCGACCGCTCGAGCATATCTACTATTCTCTCGTAATGTGCCTGGTCGAAGGCTATGAAGATTGATTTCATGCTATGCTTGTTTGGATTTGAGGGCTTGGAGTTTTTTGCGGTGCTTGCGGCGCTGGTTGCGGACGCCCTGCGAGGCGAAGACGCAGTAGAGCACGGGCACGAAGAGCAGCGTCAGGATGGTCGAGAAGGTGAGACCGCCGATGAC
>JAICZO010000419.1 GCA_029057255.1 Muribaculaceae bacterium
GTCCAAAGGACGTATTGCTTTCCGCTATAAATAATCGAAACACTAAAAGATATGAAAGTAAGAGCTTCCGTTAAGAAACGCACTCCGGACAGCAAGATCGTCCGTCGCAAAGGACGTCTGTATGTCATCAACAAGAAAAACCCCAAGTACAAACAACGTCAAGGATAATTCTATTATTTTTGCATAAAAAATAAGCTGACACAGAAATATGGCAGTACGTATAGTGGGAGTTGACCTCCCCCAGAACAAAAGAGGTGAAATCGCCTTGACATATATCTTCGGCATCGGTCGAAGCGCCGCCAAAACGATCCTCAACAAAGCCGGTATCGATGTAAACATCAAAGTAAAAGACTGGACCGACGACCAGGCCGCCAAAGTGCGTGAAGTCATCGGCGCCGACTACAAGGTAGAAGGTGATCTCCGCAGCGAGATCCAGCTCCACATCAAACGTCTGATGGACATCGGCTGCTACCGCGGCATCCGTCACCGTAACGGCCTCCCCGTGCGTGGTCAGAGCACCAAGAACAACGCCCGTACCCGCAAGGGCCGCAAGAAAACCGTTGCTAACAAGAAGAAAGCTACTAAATAATAAATCAACATGGCAAAAAAAACAGTCGCAGCTAAGAAGAGAAACGTCAAAGTCGGCGCAGAAGGCCAGCTTCACGTTCATTCGTCTTTCAACAACATCATCGTTTGCCTTGCCAATAGCGAAGGACAGGTCATCAGCTGGTCATCTGCCGGCAAGATGGGCTTCCGTGGCTCGAAGAAAAACACTCCTTATGCCGCCCAGATGGCCGCTCAGGACTGTGCTAAGATAGCCTACGACCTCGGTCTCCGCAAAGTGAAGGCATACCTCAAGGGCCCGGGTAACGGCCGCGAATCTGCAGTCCGCACAATCGACGGCGCAGGTATCAAAGTGACCGAAATCATCGACGTTACTCCGCTTCCCCACAACGGTTGCCGTCCTCCCAAACGCAGAAGAGTATAAAATCAGTAGCGCGTGCCCCGGCAGCGGAAACGCTGCCCCGCGCCGCCAACTCTGCTTTCACTTTTAGTATACTTATCTTAACATATCAACACGCGGGAGTCTGACCGCAGCGGCAAGCCAGTGCCGCAGTATGCGGAGAAGACACGGATCATACGTCCGGAGCCGCCGCCCCGACAAGAGGCGGCGACAGTTCAAAGGCGAATAGACCATATTTTCAATCACCTCTCTATGGTCGCGGCTGCGCCGGCGGACAGCCACAAGGCTCCGGCCTCCCTGTCGAAGACTCCTGATAAACTGATTTTAACTACAATGGCAAGATACACAGGTCCCAAGACCAAGATAGCCCGCAAATTCGGCGAACCCATTTTCGGCGAAGACAAAGTTCTCGCCCGTCGTAACTTCCCCCCGGGCCAGCACGGTGCCAACAAACGCCGCAAAACATCTGAGTACGGCGTACAGCTCCGCGAGAAACAGAAAGCTAAATATACCTATGGCGTACTCGAGAAGCAGTTCCGCAACCTCTTCGAGAAAGCATCGCGCCTCAAAGGTATCACCGGTGAGATCCTCCTTCAGCTCCTCGAAGGCCGTCTCGACAACGTGGTTTACCGCTTAGGCATCGCACCCACCCGTGCAGCCGCCCGTCAGCTGGTTCTCCACCGTCACATCACTGTCAACGGTGAAGTTGTGAACATCCCCTCGTTCGCAGTAAAGGCCGGTGACATCGTAGGTGTTCGCGAACGCAGCAAGTCGCTTGAAGTTATCGCCGACGCCCTCGCAGGTTTCAACCACAGCAAGTACCCCTGGATCGAATGGGACGAAGCCACCAAGAGCGGCAAGTTCCTCCACGTACCCGCCCGCGAAGACATCCCCGAAAACATCAAGGAGCAGCTGATCGTCGAGCTCTACTCTAAGTAATAATCCAAATACACAAGATCCATGGCTATATTAGCATTCCAAAAACCTGAAGAGGTAGTAATGGTAGAAGCAGGCAACTTCTACGGCAAATTCGAGTTCAAGCCTTTGGAACCCGGCTATGGCATCACCGTGGGCAACGCACTTCGTCGTGTACTGCTTTCGTCGCTTGAAGGCTACGCGATTTCGTCGATAAAAATCGACGGCGTTAAGAACGAATTTGATGCCGTGCCCGGCGTGAAGGAAGATGTTACCAACATCATCCTCAATCTCAAGCAGGTCGATCTTAAGCAGAAGGTCGAGGACACCGAATTTGAGCGCGTCACCATCACCGTTTCAGGCAAAGAAGTGTTCAAAGCCGGCGACATCGCCAACGCCCTCACGGGCTTCGAGGTCATGAACCCCGAACTGGTGATCTGTCATTTGGATCCCGACGCAAGTTTCACTATCGTACTGACCGTCAACAAGGGCCGCGGATGGGTTCCTGCCGAGGAGAATGTCACCCCTCAGGATGACATCAACACCATCGCCATCGACTCTATCTACACGCCTATCAAGAACGTCAAATACACCGTCGAAAACTACCGCGTAGACCAGAAAACCGACTACGACAAACTTACCCTCGAGATAAGCACCAACGGCTCTATCCTGCCCAAGGACGCAGTCAAGGAAGCAGCAAAGATTCTGATTTATCACTTCATGCTCTTCTCTGACGAGAAAATCACCCTCGAGACTTCCGAACCCGATCCGGGCGAGGAATTCGACGAAGAAGTACTGCACATGCGACAGCTTCTCAAGAGCAAGCTCGTCGACATGCAGCTCTCCGTTCGCGCTCTCAATTGCCTAAAGAGCGCAGAGGTTGAAACTCTTGCCGAACTGGTGGTATTCAACAAGACCGATCTGCTCAAATTCCGCAACTTCGGTAAAAAGTCCCTCGTCGAGCTTGAGGCTCTGCTCACAAGCCTGAATCTCTCGTTCGGCATGGACATCTCAAAATACAAACTCGATAAAGAATAATCCACGATGAGACACAATAAAAAATTCAATCACCTTGGCCGTCAGAAGCAGCACCGTGCCTCTATGCTGGCCAATATGACGATCTCGCTCATCTTCCACAAGCGCATCAACACCACTCTTGCCAAGGCAAAGGCGCTGCGCATGTACGCTGAGCCCCTGATCAACCGTGCCAAGGAAGACACCATGGCTAACCGCCGCCTCGTCTTCAGCTATCTCCAGAACAAGGAAGCTGTCAAGATTCTCTTCCAGGAAATCGCTGAAAAGATCGGCAACCGCCCCGGTGGCTACACCCGTATCCTCAAGACCGGCAACCGTCTCGGTGACAACGCCAAGACATGCTTCATCGAGCTCGTCGACTACAACGAGGCTATGCTCAAGGACAGCAAGGATGCCAAGACCAAGACCCGCCGCTCGCGTCGCAAAGCTGCTCCCGCAGCCGAGAACCCCGTGGCTGAGGCCGCAGCTCAGGAGCCCGAACTCCCCGCAGCTGAATAATTCAAAGACTGAATCAATCGAAAAGGGAGTCGGACTTTTCCGGCTCCCTTTCGTTTCAACTATCATCTTCATTATCCCATGAAAAAGTTACTATATGCAGCAATGATTGTGGCGGCAGCGTCGTGCGGCCGTCAGAGTGCTGTCGAGTCGGTGTCGTACGATGTGGCGCTTGACTCTATCATCCTCAGCGACCCCTGTGTGCTTGCCGACAGCGCCTCGGGCCTCTACTATATGACCGGCACCGGCGGACGCCTCTACAAGAGTCCTGACCTGAAGAACTGGGCGGGCCCGTACGATGTGGTCGAGTTCGACACCGCTTCCTGGACCGGCTCGCACCCGGCGATTTGGGCCGCGGAGCTTCACCACATAGGCGACAAGTACTACTACTTCGCTACCTTCACCAACGAATCCCTTATCGCGGACAGCGTGCGCAATCTGCCCCGACGCGCATCTGCCGTGTTTGTATCCGACAGCCCCGATGGCCCGTACCGCCCTGCCGGCAGCGACTACCTTCCTGCCGACAAGCTGACTCTTGACGGCACCTACTGGGAGGAGAACGGCAAGAAGTATATGGTGTATTGCGGCGAGTGGGTGCAGAATGATAACGGCACCATCGAGAGCATCGAGCTGACTGACGACCTCGGCGGCTCTGTCGACAGCACCGCCTGCGTGCTCTTCCGCGCCTCTGACTCGCCCTGGAGCCGCGAGGTGGTCGATGGCAAGGAGCTTGGCTATAACCGTGTCACCGACGGCCCCTGGCTTTTCCGCACCGCTACCGGGCGTCTGGGCATGATATGGACGTCGTGGATATACCATACCTACACTATGGGTGTGGCTTACTCCGAGAGCGGCACTCTCGCCGGCCCCTGGGTACAGGTTGCCGAGCCTGTCATGCCCGCCGACTACGGCCACGGCATGATCTTCCGCGACTTCGAGGGTCGCGACATACTTTCGCTCCACAGCCACAGCGACGTAAACGGCCGTTATATCCGCCGTCCGACCTTCTGGCGGGTAGACCTGTCGGGAGACTCTCTGCGCGTCGTAGAGCGCCTCTGAAATGCTTCATACGGCATTATATAAAGTGCCGGGCCCGCGAGTCATTCGCGAGCCCGGCGCTTTATATGTGTCGTGACGGGTTGTCAGATGTCTGATTCGGCGATGTAGTCTATGATGCGGGTGCAGGCATTGCCGTCGCCGTAGGGGTTTGCGATGAGGCTGTTGGCATGATAGTACTCGGGGTCGTCGATGAATCGTGCTGCCTCGGTGACAATCTTGCCGGTGTCGGTGCCGACAAGGCGTATTGTGCCTGCTTCGAGTGCTTCGGGGCGCTCTGTCACTTCGCGCATGACGAGCACGGGCTTGCCGAGCGAGGGTGCTTCTTCCTGTATGCCTCCGCTGTCGGTGATGATGAGGTATGCCTGCTTCATCATGTATACGAAGGGCAGGTAGTCGAGCGGCTCGATGAAGAAGACGTTGGGGAAGTCCTTGCCCTCGAACATTTCGGCTATCGGGCGGCGCACGTTGGGGTTGAGGTGCATCGGGTACACGAAGTCGATGTCGGGATAGCGGGTTGCGAGCTGCTGTATGGCGCGGCATATGTTGAGGAATCCCTCGCCGAAGTTCTCGCGCCGGTGTCCTGTGATGAGCACCATGCGACGCGAGCCGTCGGCTATGCGTGCGGTGTCGTATCCCATGCCGGCCACCTGTGCCTGAAGGCTGCGGTCGAGCTCGGTGTCGCCTTCGATTTTGGCCACAACGGTCTGCAGGGCGTCGATGACGGTGTTGCCGGTGATTGTTATCTTGTCGTCGTCAACGTTCTCGGCGCGCAGGTTGGCGGCCGAAGTCTCGGTCGGGGCGAAGTGGTATGTGGCGATGCGGCCTGTAATGCGTCGGTTCATCTCTTCGGGCCAGGGCGAGTAGATGTCACCTGTGCGGAGTCCGGCTTCAACGTGTCCGACGGGAATCTGTGCGTAGAATGCGCTGAGGGCGGCAGCTGTCGATGTCGAGGTGTCGCCGTGCACGAGCACGAGGTCGGGGCGGCACTCCGCCAGTACGCTGCGCATGCCTGTGAGGATGCGTGCAGTGACGTCGTAGAGGTCCTGTCCGGGCTTCATGATGTCGAGGTCGTAGTCCGGTTTGATGTCGAAGAGGTGTAGCACCTGGTCGAGCATCTGGCGGTGTTGGCCGGTGACAGCCACTACTGTCTCGAAGCGGTCGGACTGAGCCTGCAGGGCTTTTACCAGCGGAGCCATCTTTATGGCTTCGGGGCGTGTGCCGAAAATGAGCATTATTTTTTTCATGAAGCTTGCTGTGTCAGAACTGGCGGGTGATGAGCCACCAGGCGTATTTTATGAACTTGAAGTTGCGTGTGATGCGGCTTGGCTGCTTTATGAGGCGGTATGCAAATTCCATATTGTGGTCAATCCACCATTTTGGAGCGCGCTTAGCCTTGCCGGTGTATACGTCGAAGCTGCCTCCGAGACCCTGGTAGACGGCTTTGTGCCGGCGTAGCATCTCAGCCATCAGCAGCTCCTGAGTGGGCGAACCCATAGCCACGAAGACGAAGTCGGGCGCCGTGCGCACAACGTCGTCGATGAGGGCCTGGCGTTCCTGCCCGGTGCGCAGGTATCCGTCGCGGTATCCGACGATGTTGATGCCGGGGAAGTCTTCGCGGAGCTTCTCGACGGTGCGGGCGTTAACTTCGGGCGTTGCTCCGATGATGTAGAAGCTGCGGCCGTCGGCGTGGAAGCGGTCTATGATTTTGAGCCACAGCTCGCATCCTGCTATTTTCTCGGGCGCGGCGCCTTTCTGCCTTGCGGCCAGAACTGCGCCGGAGCCGTCGCAGTAGGCTATGTTGTTGTTTATAATGTCGAGGGTTACGGGGTTGGCGTTGAGTATCTTCTCGGCATTGATAGCCACGAGTATACCTTTTTTGCGGTCGGCGAAGTCTATCAGCTCGCCGGCGTCGGCGAAAGGATACACTTTGACACCTCTCAGATCTACCCTCGGCAGTTCTTTTGAATTCAGGTTATCAGGCATTGTCAGGTTTTATTGTTCAGCGCTTGAAAATGCCGCAGAAATCGAGGATTACCTTGCTGTCGTCCCACTGCAGAGATTTGAACGGAGTGTGTGCTGTCAGGAATACCGCGATGTCGGCATCCTTGTATGCTTTTTCATAGGGAGTGAGCTTGAAGACGTGGTGCTCAGCCACGTTGGGCTCAACGACGAGAATGCGTGCGTTGTTGCAGCGCTGCATCACTTTGCTGATGATTGCTTTTGCGGGGCTCTCGCGCAGGTCGTCGATGTCGGGCTTGAATGCCACGCCCATCATTGCGACTATGGGTTTGCGCTTGTTCTCTATTTCGAAGCGCAGCATCGCGTTTATGACCTTCTCGGCGCACCATTCCGACTTGAAGTTGTTGATGGAGCGTGCGTCGGCTATGAGCTTGGCCTCCTCGGGGTATGCGGCTGTGATGAAGTAGGGGTCGACCGCGATGCAGTGACCGCCGACGCCGCAGCCGGGCTGGAGGATGTTCACGCGGGGGTGCTTGTTGGCCAGGCGTATGAGTTCCCATACGTTTATGCCGGCACGGTCGCATATCAGCGACAGCTCGTTGGCGAATGCTATCTGCACGTCGCGCGACGAGTTTTCGGTGAGCTTGCACATCTCGGCTGTGCGTGCGTTGGTAGCGTGCAGCTCACCCTTGACGAATCGGCTGTAGAAGTCGATGGCCTTGCGTGTCGAGCCTTCGTCAATGCCGCCTATGACGCGGTCGTTGTGCACCAGCTCGTATATGACGTTGCCGGGGAGGACGCGCTCGGGGCAGTATGCGATAAATATCTTGCCCTTGAGCTCGGGGCGCTCGCGGAATATCAGCTCTGCCATCTGCTCTGTTGTGCCTATGGGCGAAGTCGACTCGATGACGTAGAGGTCGCCTTCCTTGAGCAGGGGTATGACAGCTCTTGTGGCAGCCTCGACAAATGATGTGTCGGGCTGATGATTGCCTTTGAAGGGGGTGGGTACCACCATGAAGTAAGCGTCAGAAACTTCGGGAGTCTGAGATGCTCTGAGGGCGCCGGAGGCTATCACCTGTTTGAGATGTTCGCCCATTCCGGGTTCGATTATATGTAGCTCGCCGGCATTTGTTTTCTCGACGACTGAGGGATTGACGTCAACGCCAAGCACTTCGATACCGTGCATGGCTGCTATAATGGCAGTAGGGAGGCCGATGTAGCCAAGGCCCATAAAGCATGCTTTCATGATGATGATGCGTCTTGATTTGATTCAGGTGCAAAGTTAAACATAATTTCGTTAAATAGCAAGTCCGTGTCAGTCGCGTGGCTTCAAAGGCGTGCTCCCCCGTGTGCCGGCATTGCCGGACGGGTTGCATATCAGGATAATTCTGCGTAACTTTGCACTCTGATGGGACGAATATTAGCAATAGACTTCGGGCGCAAGCGGTGCGGCATCGCCGCCACCGACCCTCTGCGCATAGTGGCGTCGGGCGTATCTACAGTCGCGACGGCACAGCTCATATCTTTCGTGCAGGAGTACCGCCGTGCCAACGGCATTGACTTCATTGTCGTCGGCGAGCCCCGCGACATGCACGGCAACCCCTCGGAGTCGACGCGCTTCCTGCGCCCGGTCATCGCCAGGCTGCGTGCGGCCATCCCCGACCTGCCTGTGCTCTCCTTCGACGAGCGCTTCACGTCGGTGCTGGCACACCGCGCCATGCTCGACGGCGGCCTCGGCAAGATGGCACGCCGCGACAAGGCTCTCGTCGACGAAATATCGGCCACCATCATCCTCAACGACTTCCTCGCAAGCCGTCAGTATCAAGAATATAAAGAAACAGAACAGATATGAAACTCCCTGTATATCTCTACGGCCATCCCGTGCTCCGCAACGTCTCGGAGCCGCTGACTGCCGACTATCCCGATCTCCGCAAACTCGTCGACGACATGTTCGAGGCGATGTACGAGTCGGAGGGCGTAGGTCTGGCGGCGCCTCAGATCGGCCGCAACATCCGCCTTGTGGTCATCGACGCCGACCCTGTGGGCGAGAACTTCCCCGAGTGCGCCGGCCGCAAGTTCGTGCTTGTCAACCCTGAAATAGAAATTCTCGAGGGCGACACCGTGACCCGCGCCGAGGGCTGCCTCAGCCTCCCCGGCATCAGCGAGAATGTGCCCCGCGTCGAGCACATACGCCTGCGCTGGCAGGACGAGAACTTCGAGAGCCATGAAGAGGAAATCTCCGGCTTCCTCGCGCGCATCGTCCAGCACGAGTGCGACCATCTCGAAGGCAAGCTCTATATCGACCACGTGTCGGCCATCCGCCGCCAGCTTATCCGCAACAAACTCAACAACATAGTGACGGGCAAGGTGCGCACCGACTACCCCGTGCGCTTCGCGCCGACAGTACGCCGCCGCTGACCCGACACCACACACCGAAAATAACCCCAACACACCCCCATGGCAGACGATAAGAAAGTAATATTCTCGATGGTGGGCGTAAGTAAGATATACCCGCCCCAGAAACAGGTTCTCAAAGACATATACCTGTCATTTTTCTATGGAGCGAAGATCGGCATCATCGGTCTGAACGGCTCCGGTAAATCATCACTGCTCAAAATCATCGCCGGTATCGACAAGGAATACCAGGGCGAGGTGGTGTTCTCGCCCGGCTACTCTGTAGGCTATCTGGAGCAGGAACCGACCCTTGACCCCGACAAGACCGTCATCGATGTTGTCCGCGAGGGCGTCAAGCCCGTCATGGACCTGCTGGCCGAGTTCGACAAGGTCAACGAGGCCTTCGCCGACCCCGACGTGCTCGAGGACCCCGACAAGATGGACGCCCTCATCGCCCGTCAGGCCGAGCTGCAGGACGCTCTTGACGCCGCCGACGCATGGAACATCGACTCCCGCCTCGAGCGTGCGATGGATGCGCTGCAGTGTCCGCCCGACGACCAGATTATCTCGACCCTCTCCGGTGGTGAGCGCCGCCGCGTGGCACTGTGCCGCCTGCTGCTCCAGCAGCCCGACGTCCTCCTGCTCGACGAGCCTACCAACCACCTTGACGCCGAGTCGATCGACTGGCTCGAGCAGCATCTGCAGCAGTACCCCGGTACTGTCATCGCCATCACGCACGACCGCTACTTCCTCGACCACGTGGCCGGCTGGATTCTCGAGCTTGACCGAGGCGAAGGCATACCCTGGAAGGGCAACTATTCGTCGTGGCTCGACCAGAAGACAAAGCGCATGGCTCAGGAGGAGAAGCAGGCATCGAAGCGCCGCAAGACCCTCGAGCGCGAGCTTGAGTGGGTGCGCATGGCTCCCAAGGCTCGCCAGGCCAAGGGCAAGGCGCGTCTGAACTCCTACGACAAGCTCCTCAACGAGGACCAGCGCCAGCGCGAGGAGCGACTCGAGATTTTCATCCCCAACGGTCCCCGCCTGGGCAACAAGGTCATCGAGGCAAGCCATCTGGCAAAAGCCTTCGGCTCCAAGCAGCTCTTCCGCGACCTGTCGTTCGCCCTCCCGCCCAACGGCATCGTGGGCGTAATCGGCCCCAACGGCGCCGGCAAGACAACCCTCTTCCGCCTCATCATGGGCCAGGAGACTCCCGACAACGGCAGCTTTGACGTCGGCGAGACCGTCAAGGTGGCATACGTCGACCAGACACACCACGACCTGCTGCCCGAACGCACCGTCTACGAAGTCATCTCGCAGGGTGTGGAGTCGTTCCGCATGGGCGGCCGCGACGTGAACGCCCGCGCCTATCTGTCGCGCTTCAACTTCACCGGCGCCGACCAGGAAAAGAAAATCGCCGTTCTCTCGGGTGGCGAGCGCAACCGCCTGCACCTCGCCATGGCGCTCAAGGAAGAGGGCAACGTGCTGCTGCTCGACGAACCGACCAACGAC
>JAICZO010000042.1 GCA_029057255.1 Muribaculaceae bacterium
TGTTGATCATCAGGTTGTAGTCGCCGCAGACGCTCGCGCCTTGATTGACAACGTCGGTCTTGTGCACTATGGAGCCGTCGGGGTTCAGAGGTACGAAGAGAGGCGAGCTGCCGTATGACGAGTTTGTGAACACTTTCTCAATGTCGGTGAATCCGACCCATGTGCTTTTGCCGTGGAAGTAGTTGACGTTGGTGTCGAAGTGCGCCCATTTGGTGATATTTATTTTCATGCGGGCGCGGAAGTTGTACGAGCTGTAGGGGTCGTTTATGATGTTCATCATACCGTCGGCGTGGTAGTAGCGGCCGCTGACATAGTAGTTGACGCGGTCGTTGCCTCCGCGTATGGCCACATTATGCTCCTGCTGCGGGCGAGTGCGCCTGAAGAGATAGCCGTACCAGTCGAAGTTTCCGTAGTATTTGTAGTTGCCGTCTTCTCCTACTACTACCCAGGGGCGGTCGGGATGCTCTGTCTTGTCGTAGCGGCGAGCCTCCAGTTCTGCCCAGTCATCTTCGTTGTACTTGAGGTATTTCTGGTTGGAGTATATGTAGTTGAACTTGTCGACGGCCTGTCCCCACTCGTAGCCGGATGTTATGTAGTCGGTAGACGTCGTGTTTTTAGCCCAGCCGAAGCGCCCGTTGTAACTGACCGTGGTGCGCTGCTCCGCGCCGCTTTTGGTGGTGACCAGTACGACACCGGCCGACGCTTTTGCACCGTAGACGGCCGATGCCGATGCGTCCTTGAGGATTGATACCGACTCAATGTCGTTGGGGTTGACACGGTCGAGGGGCATCTCGACGCCGTCGACGAGAATGAGAGGGTCTCCGCCGTTGAGTGAAGCGGTGCCACGGATGTCAATAGTATAGCCCGACGATGCACGGCCGGTGTTGATGCCGATATTCATGGCCGGGTCAAGACCCTGTAGGGCCTGAGCGGCCGATGTCACCGGTCGACCGTTGATTTCGTCGCTGTCAATCACGCTCACGGCGCCGGTGATGTTGACTTTCTTCTGGGTGCCGAAGCCGACGATTACCACTTCGTTTAGCGCTTCGGAGTTCTCGGTCATGCGTATGTCGACAGTTGTCGAGCCTCCGACCTTGATGTGCTGCTCGCGGAACCCTATATAACTGACCGTGAGTTCCTGCCCCGGTTTTGCGGCTATGGTATAGTGTCCGTCAATGTCGGTGACCACAGCCTGATGCTCGGCCTTGTTCATGACCGATGCTCCGATCAGGGGTTCGCCGTCAGAGGCTGATACTACAGTGCCGGTGATTTTTTGCAGCGTGGCTTTGGCTTTGCCCGACTTCTCGGGAGCCTTGCGGACCACCAGAGCACCGTCAGATGTCGTGCATTCGACGTTCTGTCCCTTGAAGATTTCTTTGAGTATCTCGATAGGTTCGGCCGATTTTATGTTGAGAGTTATACGTCGGTCGAGATCGGCATTGTCGGCATTGACCGATACCGGCAGTCCTGACTGCCGGCGTAGGCGCATTATCGACTCGCGCACTGTGGCGTCTTTGACCTGAAAGTCAAGAGCCGCCGCGCTGAACGATGCCGAGGCTAAGATTATTGCCGATAGAGTGGCGGCAAACTTGCGCCGCATGTGGCGGAGCCGTCGGGTTTTCATAGGCATAGTTTATAGAAGTATGTGGATGATTGGATATTTTTGCTTGGTTCAGTGACAGGGTGTCAGCGTATCTCGATGGTCGAGCTGTCGGTACGCGTTATTGTCATAGGCTCGCTCAGTGCGAGCGTGCGCAGTATGCGGTCGGGACTTTCGTCGCCGTTGAATATGGCAAAGAATTTTACGTCGCTTAGATGAGGATTGGCAAGCACAATATTGGTACCGGTGCGCCGGCGCAGGGTGTTGACGATGTCGCTCAGCGGTCGGTCGACGAATATCAGCGACTCGCCTGTGG
>JAICZO010000420.1 GCA_029057255.1 Muribaculaceae bacterium
TAAGTATGACGGCTCGCTCAAGGCCGAGCACGGTACCGGACGCAACATGGCTCCCTTTGTCGAGGCCGAGTGGGGCGCCAAGGCATGGAGCCTCATGAAGCGCCTCAAAAAAGCTTTCGACCCTCAGAGCCTGCTCAACCCGGGCGTGATATTCAACGACAACCCCGACTGCTTTGTCAGCGACATGAAGCCCCTGCCGCTGTGCAACGAGCACGTCGACCGCTGCATAGAGTGCGGCTTCTGCGAAGTGAACTGCGTCAGCTGCGGGCTCACACTCTCGGCACGCCAGAGAATAGTTGCGCAGCGCGAGATAGCACGACTGCGACGCGACGGCAGCGACGCCGCACGCCTCAGCTCTCTCGAGAAAGGCTTCCGCTACTATGGCAACGAGACCTGCGCCGGCGACGGCCTGTGCTCGACATCATGCCCGATGGGAATCAATACGTCAGACCTCATACATGACATCCGCGAGAGCGAGATGTCGCCGTCAGGCCGCAAGTTGGGCCGCTGGGCCGCCGCACATCTCGCAGGCATCTCAAAGGGCGTGCGACTGATGCTCGGCGCCGCCGAAGCCGCACACTTTGTCATCGGCGACAAAGGTGTGACAGCTGTCGGCCGAGGCCTGCACCGCATAGGCGCGCCGCTGTGGACTCCGGCACTTCCGGTACCCTTCAGCCCCCGCCGCCTCGTGTCGCAGCCGCGCCGCGAGTCTCCCCGCAGGCTTGTCTACTTCCCCTCGTGCATCAACCGCGCTATGGGTCCGGCCGAGAACGCCTCCTCCAAGATACGCCCGCTGCCCGAAGTCTTCGTATCGCTCTGCCGCAAAGCGGGCTACGAAGTGCTGTTCCCCGAGAACATGGACGGCCTGTGCTGCGGCATGATATGGGAGAGCAAGGGCATGCCCGACACGGCCGACGCCAAGACTGCCGAGCTCGAGGCCGCACTGCTCAAAGCGTCCGACAACGGCGCCATACCCGTGGTATGCGACCAGAGCCCGTGCCTGCACCGCATGCGGGAGCACATCAGAAGCCTGCATCTGTACGAGCCCGCCGAGTTTATCGAGGACCTCTCTCATATACACATCT
>JAICZO010000421.1 GCA_029057255.1 Muribaculaceae bacterium
GTCATAAAATAAGACCCCGTACATAGACTCCGTGGAGGCGCGACAGCATAAAATGTTGTCGCGCTTTCATATTTACGGAGTCGGTAACGTTTCCAAAGATTTTCGGAAGCGTTCCCGCTAATTTTCTTGTAAGTTTACGATAATCATAGATTTATATTGATTAAATTTGCAATGAAGATTATGCAACCAAGCTAATACCAAAGTAAAAAAAACATGAGCAATCTCGATCTGATCACCATCATTCTGTTCTCGCTCGGCGTGCTGCTTACTGGCATCGCTTTCTCGCGTACGGGCAAGGATATGAAGAGCTTTTTCGCAGGCGGGGGCAACGTGCCCTGGGGCATGAACGGCCTCTCGCTTTTCATGGGCTTTTTCTCGGCCGGCACCTTCGTAGTGTGGGGCTCGATAGCCTACTCCTACGGCATCGTCTCAATCATTATCCAGCTCACAATGGCTATGGCCGGTTTCGTTGTAGGCACATGGATAGCGCCTCGCTGGCAACGCACACACTGCCTGACGGCGGCCGGCTATATAAGCGAGCGTCTCGGCGTCAACGTTCAGAAATTCTACACATATATATTCCTGCTGGTGTCGGTATTCACCACCGGCAGCTTCCTCTACCCTGTGGCCAAGATTGTCGAAGTCTCGGCCGGGATACCGCTGACCACATCCATCCTCATCTTAGGCGCCTTCAGCATGATATATGTTAGTATCGGCGGCCTGCGCGGCGTGGTTGTGACCGATGTCCTGCAGTTCGTCATACTGTTCTCGGCGGTGCTCATCGTCGTGCCTCTGTCGTTCGACAAGGTGGGCGGCGTCAGCGCCTTCCTCGCCAAGGCTCCCGAAGGCTTTTTCGAGCCTGTGCACGGCGAGTATTCGTGGTGGTTCATACTGGCGTTCTGCGTCTACAACTCCTTCTTCCTGGGCGGCAACTGGGCCTATGTGCAGCGCTATACCTCGGTACGCTCGGCCGCCGACAGCCGCAAAGTAGGCTGGCTCTTCGGCTCCCTCTATCTTGTCAGCGCCATGCTCTGGATGATTCCGCCGATGCTCTACCGGGTGTATGACCCGTCGCTCACCGGACTCGACAACGAGAACGCCTATCTGCTCATGTGCAAGACTGCCATGCCGGCAGGCCTGCTCGGACTGATGCTCGGCGGCATGATATTCGCCACGGCAAGCTCGCTGAACGCCACCCTCAACATCTCGGCAGGTGTTTTCACCAACGATATTTTCAAACGTATGGTGCCGCGTGCTTCCGACCGTACTCTGATGCGCGTGGCCCGCATATCGACCCTCGGATTCGGTATACTTGCACTCATAGTGGCACTGCTCGTCAAGAGCATGGGAGGCATTGTCAATGTTGTCATCAGCGTGGCCGCCCTGACCGGAGTGCCTATCTACCTGCCGGTTATATGGTCGCTCTTCAGCCGTCGCCAGAATGCCCGCACCATACTCGGTGTCACCCTGGTGAGCCTGGCAGTGAACCTTGCCTTCAAATTCGTCACACCGCTCTTCGGCCTCTCTCTGAGCCGCGGAGCCGAAATGGGCGTGGGCGCGTTCGTGCCCGTGGCGCTGCTCGCACTCACAGAGCTGTGGCTCATAGCACGCAAATACGAAGACCCGCAATACGCCGTCTATAAAAGCATCGCCCGCAAGGCCGAGGAAGACGACGCGGCAGCCATCGCCGCCGGCAACAAGGCCAACGCCTTCACCCGTCGCGTGCTCGGCCTGAGCATATCGCTCGCCGGAGTGCTCATAACAGTGCTCGGAGTCATGGCCGAATCGTCGCAGTACATCCCCGTAGGCATGGGTGTCATAGTACTCGCAACAGGATTGACAATCAGGTACAAACAAACGAAATAAAGACAACTCTCACAATATGAACAGCCAAGGTTTTGTAAGTTCTCGCGCCACGAGGCGCATCACACTCACTGCCGACATTGTCGTTATCGGAGGCGGTCTCACCGGCGTATGCTGCGCCATGACCGCAGCCCGACAAGGTACTAAAGTGATACTTGTCCAGGATCGTCCCGTGCTCGGCGGCAACGCCTCGAGCGAGGTGCGCCTGTGGGCTCTCGGAGCTACTTCTCACATGGGAAATAACAACCGGTGGTCACGCGAAGGCGGAGTCATCAACGAAATAATGACCGAAAATGTCTACCGCAACAAGGAAGGCAACCCGGCTATTTTCGACACCGTGCTCATCGACCTGGTCAAGGGCGAGCCCAATATCACCCTCCTGCTCG
>JAICZO010000422.1 GCA_029057255.1 Muribaculaceae bacterium
ACAGCCTCGTGCGCAACCTCCAGGGCACAGCTGCAAATCTGGAGACTCTGACGGCAAGACTCAACAACCCCGAGTCGACAATCGGCCGCCTCACCGGTGACGACGACGAGCTTTACCGCAACATCAACGCCGCCGTCATGTCGCTCGACTCGCTGCTTGTCGATGTCAAGGAGAACCCCAAGCGCTACATCCACATCAAGGTATTCTGATACTCCCTCTGATACGTAATAAACAAGCCGTCGGCTCCTTCGCGTAAGAGAGCCGACGGCTGTTTTTTTACATGTTGCGGAGTTACTCCACGGGCGCTTTGGCCTGCGGTAGCATAAGCTCGTATATCTGCCGTGTGTCGGCAGCGCTGAGGCGGTAGTATCCGCCAATGCTCTCGCCGTGGTTGGCATGCAGGTGCCGCACGAGGGTGTCGATGTCGGGCTTGTCGATGCCGAGTCCGGCGAAGTCGAGAGGCATGCGCAGCACGGCGCTGAAAAAAGCGCGGAGTGAAGCGACGGCCTCGATGGCTGCCGTGCGGTCGTCGCGCTCGTCGACACCGAAGACGCGGCGGCCGAGCTGTGCGACCTTCGACGGCTTGTGATGTGCCATGAACGACATCCATGCCGGTATCACCACGGCAAGGCCTGCGCCGTGCGCCACGTCGGGGTAGAGTGCGCTTATTTCATGCTCCATATAGTGCGATACCCAGTCCTCGCGGCGTCCGCAGCCCACTATGCCGCAGTGCGCCAGAGAGCTTGCCCACTCGATGTTGGCCCGCGACTGGTAGTCGGTAGGGTCGGCGAGAGCCTTGGGCGCCTCGTTGATGAGAGCCATAATAAGTCCCTCGGCGAGGCGGTCGGATACTTCCACCCGTGTCGTCACCGAGAAGTAGCGCTCGAAGATATGCGACATCATGTCGATGATGCCGACGGCAGTCTGCCAAGCCGAGAGTGTGACTGTCATCTCGGGATTCACCACGGCGAAGCGCGGCTTGAGTATACTGTCGGTGCGCAGGCTCAGTTTTTCGGGGCCGTCGTCGCCTTTGCGGGTTATCACGCAGCTGCCCGAGCTTTCGCTTCCCGAGCCGGGGACGGTTAGCACGACGCCTATGGGCAGGGCCTCGCGCAGCTGGGCCTTGCCGGTGAAGAAGTCCCAGAAGTCGCCCTGATAGCCTATTCCTGCGGCGATGGCCTTGGCAGTGTCTATCGCCGAGCCTCCGCCGACAGCGAGCAGCCCGTCGATATGTGCGGCACGACCGCGGCGTATGCCTTCGCGCACGAGGGTGTCATCGGGGTTAGGCTCTACGCCGCCGAGGTCGATGTGGTCGATGCCTATTGTATCGAGTGAGTTGGAGATACGAGAAATCAGTCCGTTCTTGACCGCATAGTTGCGGCCGTATACAATCATCACCCGTGTAGCTCCGGTGAGGAACATGAGCATGCCGACCTTCTCTTCGGCACCGCGGCCGAACTCGTATAAGGTTGGGGAGTAGTAAGTGAAATTTTCCATAATATGGTGAATGAGTGCTTGCGCTTATGTGAACAGAGGAGAGCGTGGAAGTATTTAATTACTTACTAAACACGGCAGAGGCTCAACTTGTTCACAGCGAAAGCTCTCCGGCACCCTGACGGATTATTTCGGGCTCGGTGCTGTCGGTGAGGTCGACGATGGTCGACGGTATGCCGGCACAGCATCCGGCGTCGACGGCAAGCTCTATCTCGGAGAATCCGTCGAAATCAAGGGCTACGGAAGCGCCGTCGGCCTCCGATGCGTCGTAGTCGTCATCGGCGTCGGCGGGAACGGCCGACGATGTCATGACGGGGTGGCCGAGCTCTTCGGCAAGAGCTCGCGCGAAGTCGCAGTCGGGGATGCGCACGCCCACGCTGCGTCGGCCGCGGAATACCTTGGGCAGCGCCGTCGCCGACGGCAGCACGAAGGTGAAGGGGCCGGGCAGGCTGCGGCGCAGTATGGCGAAGGCGCGGTTGTCGATGCGCGCATAGTCGGCGGCCTGCGATATGTCGTGGCAGACTATTGATAGGTAGTTGCGCTCAGGGTTTATGCCCTTGATGCGGCACAGGCGCTCGACGGCGCGGCTGTTGAGGGCGTCGCAGCCCAGGGCATAGAGGGTGTCGGTAGGGTAGATGACGATGCCGCCCCGGCGGAGCACTTCCGCTGCCTCGGCCACGGCACGGCTGTCGGCGCCGCTGCCTCGGTTTTCAATTGTCTTCATGGCAGATGCTGTAGTGTCGGACGTTGATGTCGGTTGCCGAAGCATACTCGACGAGCAGCTCGCGGGCGAGAGCCTCGACAGCGTCGGCCGGCATGTCGGGCTCGGTGCCGTACATGTTTATGGTCACGAGCAGGCGGCGTGTGGCCGGCGTGAGCTTGGTGCGCTCGACGTCGGATGTGGGTGTGCCGATGCCGCCTACAGCGTCGCGGTAGACGGGCAGCCCGGCGATGTTGAGCTCGCCGCGGCCTATGGCTTCGTAAGGCTCGCCCTCGGCGCCCACGCCGAGAGTGAGGGTGTTGCCTACTATCCTGTCGGCGTCGAAGCCTCCGATGGAGTGGCCTGTCATCATCGAGAGCAGGTTGATGAGGTCGATGGCCGAGAGCGTGCGGTACAGCTCGAGGCCGCGCACGGCACGTCGGCACAGAGCCTCGGCGCTGGGGCGGTAGCGGTTGGGATCCTTGCCGCATGCCTTGTATGCGCTGCGTGTGGCGTCGATGGCCGGGCGGTGGCGCACCTGCTCGATCGGAGTAGAGGCCTTGATGTCGTCGCGGCACCGGCATATGCGCTCCCACAGGCTGTCGGAAGTGGGGCTGTTGACGATGTCGGCTTCTATCTCTATCACATGGAGGCCGGGAGCGGCCGCCGCTATGTCTTTGTCGAAGAGTATGTCTTTCATCCGTTGTCGGTATTAGGGGTCTAAAGGAATGGCAGGAAGAAAACGCGGCCGCCGTGAGCCTCGATGGCTTCGCGCAGACGGCTGAAAGCCTTCGCCACGAGGTTCTCGACTGTCCGCTGCGAGATGCCGAGCTCCTCGGCGATGTCGGCGTAGCGCATGCCGTCGCGCTTGCTCATCAGGAATACCTGGCGGCACCGCTCGGGCAGGCGGTCGATCTGTCGCCACAGGGCGGCGTCGCGCTCCGACGTGTCGATGTCTTCGTCGGCTACGGCCTCGCCCATATCGTCGATGCAGACAAAGACCTTGTCGGTGCGCGCCAGGGCGGTGTTGCGCACGATGCGGTATATGTAGGCTTTGAACGACTCCGGCTCGCGACCGTTGTCGATCTGCTCCCATGCTCTGACAAAGGCTTCCTGAACGATATCCTCGGCCTCGTCGACCGAGCCGCAGAGCCTGAGGGCGTACATACCCAAGGGCATGTACATCTGTCGGTAGTATCGTTCGAATTCGGCCTTCGTCATCGCGGGTCTACAGCTCTACGGGGTTGGCCACCGGCTCGTCGGTGATGGCGAGCTTCAGAACGTCGGACACAGTGTCGACGTAGTGGAAGTTCAGCCCGTCGGAGTATTGCGGCGGCATGTCGTCGATGTCGCGTCGGTTGTCCTTCGACATCACGATGTCGGTTATCCCGGCGCGTTTGGCAGCGAGAATCTTCTCGCGTATGCCGCCCACGGGCAGCACCTTGCCTCGGAGTGTAATCTCGCCTGTCATGGCCATGCGCGGAGCCACACGCCGCTGCAGAAAGGTCGACACTATCGAGGTGGCGATGGTTATGCCGGCCGACGGGCCGTCTTTGGGCACGGCGCCTTCGGGGAAGTGGACGTGCAGCGAGTACTTTGTAAACAGCGCGGGGTCGATGCCAAGCTCCGGCGCGTGCGAGCGCACCCACTGGTAGGCTATGGTGGCTGACTCTTTCATCACGTCGCCGAGCTTGCCGGTGAGGGTGAGGGTAGGCTGGGGCGATGCAGACAGCGATGACTCTGCCAGCAGAATCTCGCCGCCCACTTCGGTCCATGCCAGGCCGGTGACGACACCTGCAATCTCGTTGCCTTCGTAGAGGTCGTGGCGGTTGGGAGCCAGGCCAAGCAGACCGTAAAGGTCCGAAGCTTCGACCGGAGCGGGGAACGCTTTGCCCTGCATCTTGTAGAGGACGGCCTTGCGGGCTATTGCGGCGAGGCGCTTCTCGAGATGACGCACGCCGCTCTCGGCGGTGTAGTCGCTGATGATGTGCCTGAGGGCGTCGTCGCTTATCTGAAGTTCTTCGGGCTGCAGACGGTCGGTCTCGAGGAGGCGGGGTATGAGATGGCGGCGTGCTATCTCTATCTTCTCCTCGAGCAGATAGCCGCTGATGTCGATGATTTCCATACGGTCGAGGAGCGGCCGCGCTATTGTCGACAGTGTGTTTGCCGTGGCGATAAAGAGGACATCCGACAGGTCGAAGTCCACATCTATATAATTGTCGTGGAAGTGGCAGTTCTGCTCGGGGTCGAGTACTTCGAGGAGCGCTGCCGCGGGGTCGCCCTTGTAGTCGTTGCCTATTTTGTCGAGCTCGTCGAGCAGGAGCACGGGGTTCTTGACGCCGGCGCGCTTGATGGCGTCGATGATGCGTCCGGGCATGGCGCCTATGTATGTGCGTCGGTGGCCGCGTATCTCGGCCTCGTCGTGGAGTCCGCCGAAGGATACGCGCTCGTACTTGCGGCCGAGAGCCCGCGCCACTGATTTGCCGATCGAAGTCTTGCCGACACCCGGGGCGCCCACAAGACAGATGATGGGCGCGCGGCCGTCGGGGTTGTGCAGCAGCATGGCGAGCTGCTCGACGATGCGCTCTTTCACTTTCTCGAGTCCGTAGTGGTCAGCCTCGAGAATCTCTGTCGCCGAGTCGAGAGTGGCGTCCGAAACGGTAGTCTTGTTCCAGGGCAGCGAAACGAGAGTGTCGAGATAGCTGTACAGTACCGAGTAGTCGGGCGACGACGGGTTGTAGCGGCGCAGCTTCTCTATCTCCTTGTTGAAGAGAGTGTATACCTTCTCGGGCATTCCCGCTTTCGATGCGCGCTCGAGCAGTTCGTCGGCTTCGTCGCCGTCGCCGTAGAGAGTCTCGCGGATTGCCTCCATCTGCTGCTGGAGGAATGCGTTCTTCTGATTCTCCTCCATCGAGCGGTGTGCGCGCTTCATGATGTCGCGTGTCACGCGCATGCGCTCGTCGAAGACGTTCAGCTCGCCGAGGAGCGCCACGGCACGGTCGCTCAGGCGCGTCTTCGACAGCATGTTGTTCTTCAGGCGCGTGTCGGCGGGCAGGTTGGTGCAGAGGAAGTTGACGAGCATCTCGTTGTCCTTCATCTGCTTAATGGCCGGCAGCATGCCGTTGGGGTCGGAGTCGGCCAATGCCCGCGATGCCACTTCGCGTATCTGCTCGCAAGCAAGCTCGAGCTCGAACGACGACGACTCGGTGTCGTCGGGGATGAATTTCACCCTTGCGGCGAGCGCTCCGGCCTCGGGAGCCTGCGCGCTGCGGCCGAGTATGCGGAATTTCCCGCGGGCGCGCACCAGCGCCGAGTGGGTGCCGTCGGGGCGCTCGAAGATGTTGAGTACATCCGCCGCCACACCATATTTATATAGGCCGGTGGTTATGGCCGGCGATTCTTCGTCGGGATTGATCTGGCATACTATACCCACAGGTGTCGCTGTCTCCGAGGCGAAGCGCGCCAGAGAGAGTGAAGTCTCGCGTCCAAGCTCGAAGCTGATTGTGAGTCCGGGGAACAAGACAAGGTTGCGCGTGGGTAGTATGAGCATGTGGTCGGCGTCAGGCTCGCGGTCAAACCGGGCAAGGTCTATTTCTATCCTCTGTATGCCGGCATCGAGAGTGTCGCCGCTTTTATTGTCGTGATTGTCCATATTGTATTCTGAGTTATGCTATAGCTCATAACAAAATTGAGGCCAAAATTACTAAAAAAAGCCCGAACAGCAGGCATCGACATAATAAAATCTGTTAAATGCCGCCTGTAACCTTATAAGAGCGGTGCGTTTGTCGGTTTTATGTTGTGAAACATATTCACGACGTTGTTGTTTTTAAAAAATAATGTCTAAATTGCAACCCGAAAACTAAAACACCCTGAAACTTCTCAATTGAAAAACTACAACATACTGATAGCATGAAAACCTACCAAACCAAAGAAATCAAAAACATAGCCTTGCTTGGTAGCAAAGGCTCCGGTAAAACCACACTCGCCGAAGCAATGCTCTACGAGTGTGGAGTTATAAAACGTCGCGGAACCGTACTCGGCAAGAATACCGTCACCGACTACTTCCCCGTGGAAAAAGAATACGGCTACTCGGTGTTCTCGACCGTTTTCTATGCTGAATTCCTCAACAAGAAACTCAATGTGATCGACTGCCCGGGCGCCGACGACTTCGTAGGCTCGGCCATCACAGCCCTCAATGTCACCGATACGGGCGTCATAGTGGTCAACGGCCAGTATGGCGTGGAAGTCGGCACTCAGAACATATTCCGCACGGCATCGTCGCTTAACAAACCTATCATCTTCGCCCTCAATCAGCTCGACGGCGAGAAGGCCGACTATGAAAACGTGCTCGAGCAGATGCGCGACATCTTCGGCCCGAAAGTAGTGCCCGTGCAGTATCCTCTCGCATGCGGCCCCGGCTTCAACGCCATGATTGACGTGCTCCTCATGAAGAAATATTCGTGGGGCCCCGAAGGCGGCACTCCTGTCATCGAGGAGATTCCGGCCGAAGAAAAAGACCGCGCAATGGAGTTCCACCGCGCACTCGTCGAGGCTGCCGCCGAGAACGACGAGACCCTCATGGAGAAATTCTTCGAGGAAGACCACCTCACTGAAGACGAGCTCCGCCTCGGTATCCGCAAGGGCCTCATCGAGCGCTCGATCTATCCTCTGTTCTGCGTCAGCGCCGAAAAAGACATGGGCGTGCGCCGCATGATGGAGTTCCTCGGCAACGTCGTGCCCTTCGTCGACGATATGCCCGCTCCCGTCGACACAGAAGGCACCGAGATTAAGCCCGACAGCAACGGCCCCCTCAGCGTATATGTGTTCAAGACAACCGTCGAGCCGCATATCGGTGAAGTCAGCTACTTCCAGGTTATGTCAGGCACGCTCAAGGCCGGCGCCGACCGAGAGAAA
>JAICZO010000423.1 GCA_029057255.1 Muribaculaceae bacterium
GGCGTCGTCCCACGCATTGCGGGCAACAGTGAGCGACTTGTCGATGCGGTCCATGTCATCGAGGAATCCTCTGAACTTGTCAAGCATCTTGCCGGCCTCCTCGGCGATGGCAAGGGCGTTTCGGTTCTGCTTGTCGTGGCGCCACATCTGCTCGATAAGCTTCACGACCGACATCAGATGTGTGGGCGAGATTATAAGCACATGGCTCGAGCAGGCGGTGTCCCACAGTGAGTTGTCGAGGCTCATGGCTGCCAGATAGGCACCCTCGTGCGGAATGAACATCAGCACGTAGTCGAAGCTGTCGGCACCGCCCGCGACATCCTGGTAGGACTTCACCCTCAGCTCCGCGATATGCTTACGGACCGACGCCACATGCGCGCGGGCATGCCGTGTGCGCGCCTCCTCGTCGGAGGCGTTGAGCATCTCGAAGTAATCCTGAATCGAGACCTTGGAGTCTATGATCAGCTTCCTCCCCTCGGTATACGACAGCACGACGTCGGGCCTCAGCCTGCGTCCGTCGGCATCTGTCACGCTCTCCTGTACCTGATACTCGTATCCGCGTCTGAAGCCGGCGCGCTCGAGTATGTTGTCGAGTATCATCTCGCCCCAGTCGCCCTGCACCCTTGAGTTGCCCTTGAGTGCGTCGGTCAGGCGTCGTGCCTCGGCACCTACAGCCCGGTTCAGCTCTATCAGCTCGCGCACTTTCTCGCCGAGGGCGAAACGCTCGCGGGCCTCGCTCGAATAGGCGTCGGCAATAGACTTGCGGAAGTGCTCGATATCGGCCTTCATGGGTGCGAGGACCTCGCTCAGGCCGCGGTTTGTCTGCACCCTCAGAGCCTCCGAGTTCATGGCGAGCGACTTGGCGGCAAGGTCGGCGAAGCGCCTCTCGGCCTCGGCGTTTATGCGGTCGAAGTCGGCACGCTGGTCGGCAAGACTCTTCTCGGACAGGCGCAGGCGCTCGTCAAGGCGGGCGGCGCGGGACAGAAGTACAAATATATATGCAAG
>JAICZO010000424.1 GCA_029057255.1 Muribaculaceae bacterium
ACACACGCAAGCACCAGCACACATATGTCTTCGACAACCTGCCGCCCAAAGGTCCGGCCCGCGAGCGCGCCATCATCGAGCAGCTCAAGACGACCGACTACGGCCGCTGCGTCTTCGACATGGACAACGACCAGTGCGACCACTACGTGGCATCAATGGAATTTGAGAACGGCGTCACGGCTGCTTTCTCGATGGAGGCGTTCACGGCAAAGGGCGGACGCCGCACCCGCATAATGGGTACCCACGGCATGATAGAAGGCGACATGGAGAAATTCACCATCAGCGATTTCCGCTCGGGCGAAGTGCAGGAGTGGAGCGCAAAGGATGTTGTGGAGGTAGCCGAGTATGCCGGACACGGACACGGCGGCGGCGACCTGTGCCTCTCGCGCGACTTTGTGGAGGCTGTCGGCAACAACGACCCCGGACGCCTCACAAGCTCGATCGACGTATCGACCGAGAGCCACGTCATGGGCTTCTGCGCCGAAGACAGCCGTCTGCAGAACAAGAAAGTAAGAGTATCCTGACAAGACACTGACCGATATATGAAACGTATTTTTGCAGCTGCCCTCATCGGGGCGGCCACGGGCGCCGCATATCCGCAGGATGCCTGGAAAATCAGCGTCGACAGCGTGCAGGCATCAGGTTACTACGGCATTACGGTGGCAAACGGACAGCTCGGCCTGCTGTCATCGCCCGAGCCTCTTCAGGCGCAACGGACAATACTCGGTGGGCTGTACGACATCTACGGCCGGGGGCGTGTCAACAACTTCGTCCACGCCGTCAAAATGCTCGACACTGACCTGAAAATCGACGGCACGCGCATACGCCGCAAGAATGTATCTGACTATGTTCAGACCCTCGACATGGCAACGGGCACCTTCACCGGGACGTTCGCATACAAGGATTGCGCGCGCGTCACCTACGAGTACATGGCTCTGCGTCACCTGCCGTTCAACTGCATGATGACCGTAAGAATCGAGGCGCTCAAGGACATCGACATACAGGTGGAGAACATTCTGAAGGCTGACGAATCGCTGGTCGACGCACGGGAGTTTTTCACTACGGTGACCAACCCGCCCTACTCCTACAACATCGCGACGACGACGGCCGCCACGCCGACCCGTCATATCGGCACGGCATCGGCATCGGTCATCATCCCCGACCGACGCTTCGACGCCCCCGTCATAAGCCACTACAGCAACCGCTCCACGGG